>CAZXHQ010000097.1:0-10100 GCA_964640145.1 uncultured Rhodothermales bacterium
GGTCCAGCAGCTCCGGATGGACGAGCCGGTCGTACACGACGACGTCCGCCACGCGAAGGAGGTTGAGCCCCTTTACGGTGATCAGGTCCGGATCCCCGGGTCCTGCACCGACCAGATATACGGTTCCCGGATCAGCTTGCCTGCGCATAGTCTCGGTATCTGATCTCGCGTTCATCGAGTCCCTCGCTTCCGAGGCGCGCGCAGTAGTCACCGAAGCTCTCGGCACCCCGACGCTCCTCCTTGAAGGCCTGGAGAATGGGGCGAAGCGTGGGCACGAGCTGGCTGAGCGACACCAGATCCTTGTACGGTTCGTTAAGGCGCGTGCCGTCGGAGCGCCCTCCGAGGAAGATGGTGTACTGATCGAGCGACCGGCCCACGAAGCCGATGTCGGCGACGTACGGGCGGGCGCAGCCGTTGGGACAGCCGGTCATCCGTACCGAGAGCACCTCGTTCTGCAAGCCCAGGCGTCCCAGCTCCAGCTCCAGTTCGTCCATGAGAGACGGCATCACCCGCTCGGACTCCGTGATGGCGAGGCCGCACGTCGGCATCGCGGGGCACGCCATCGAGTACTTTCGAGCGTTGGTGAGTTCGAAATGCTGCGCGACACCGTAATCGGCCAGCAGGGCGTCGACGTCGCCGCGATCGGCCTCGTCGAGATCCGTCAGGAGAACGTCGTGATTCGGCGTGAGTCGTACGTTCGGTCGGAACTTCTCGACGGCGGCGCGCAGGCCGGCTTTGAGCCGGACATCGCCGTCGTCCTTGATGCGGCCGTTCTCCACGGACAGGCCGAGGAACCAGCGACCGTCGTGCTGGCGATTCCATCCGAGATAGAGGTTGTTCCGAAGAGGCTCCGCCTCGGCGGCCGGTCGGAGCTCGTGCCCGAGTCGGTCTTCCAGCTCGCCCACGAATTTATCCAGCCCCCAATCATCGATCAGGTACTTCATGCGGGCATGGCGGCGGTCGACGCGGTCTCCGTGGTCTCGTTGAATGGTGACGATCTTCTCCACCACGTCGATGACCTCCTCCACGGGCGTGAAGCCGATGAGGTCGCCCAGGCGAGGATACGTTTCGGGCTTGTTGTGCGTCATGCCGAGGCCGCCGCCGACCAGCACGTTGAATCCGACGAGCTCGTCGTCTTCGGCGACGGCAATCAGCCCGACATCCTGGGTATAGACGTCGACGCTGTTGTCTCCGGGGTAGGCGACGCCCACCTTGAATTTGCGGGGCAGGTATGCCTTTCCGTACAGGGGTTCGTCGACCTCGGCCTCCTTCTTTCCGTCGTACACCTTGTCGCCGTTGCACCAGATGTCGTGGTAGGCGCGGGTGTTCGGCAGCAGATGCTCGGCCAGCGCGTCGACGACCTTCTCGATGTCGTGATGGTACGACGCGGTAGCGGGAATGGGCGTCAGCATCGTATTTCGGGCGATATCGCCGCAGGCCGCCAGCGTGGTGAGAAGCGTATCGTTGATCCCGCCGAGGGTGTCCTTGAGATCCCCCTTTACGACGCCGTGAAACTGAAAGCCCTGTCGCGTCGTGACGCGAAGCGTCCCGTTCGCGTAGCGGTCGGCGAGGTCGTCGTGGGCGAGGTACTGTTCCGCCGTAAGACGCCCGCCGGGGATACGTGAGCGGACCATGAACATGTAGTCCTTGCCGCCCTTGCGATGGTCGCGGTCGTCCTGCTGGTAGATGCCGTGAAACTTGAGGATCTGCCGGCCGGCTTCGTCGAAGTGGTCGGCTTCGGACTTCAAGTCCTCGACGATGCGTCCTCGCAGGCCCCGGCTTTCGGACTTGATCCCCTCCAGCTTCGATGTGGAGGGCTTCTTTTTCTTGCTGCCGAAGCCGGGAGGAAGCGAGGGCTTCTTCTTCTCGCCCTCGTCGTAGCCCGGCGGCAGCGTCGGCTTCTTCTTCTTGCTGCCGTTCTTCTCGCCGTAACCCGGCGGGAAGCTCGGTTTCTTCGTGTTTCTATCGTCAGACATATAACGTTCGGGGTAATCGTTGGGGGAGCGCGCCTCCGAGGAGGCCATAAAAAAACCCGCTCACCTCGGAGAGATGAGCGGGTTCGTGTGATCTGCCGTCGACCAGCTAAAACTGCATCAACAAACGAATCGGGTCATCGCATCGCTCAACTCCGCGCAGGCGTGGGTCGCCATACAGCAACAGCAACAGCCGGCGGCGGAGCTAAACATGATGTGGGCGGCGCGATGCACTATGATCGAATAAAATGATTCGCGTGATTATCGATTCAGATACTAAAGAATACCGACCGGCGGCTGGTGCGTCAAGGCCGTGCCGCTGGATGTAAGCGGTTTTCTCATCCTTTAATATTTAAATTACGTTAAGAGGGTCGAAAACCGGCCGGTCGACAAGGATGCGAGGCGTTTCCCGCATGCGTATCTTCACGATTGCGAATCCGTTAATGAATCCAAATCAGGCGGGTCCGAACCCCCGTTAATCCCAGGCACACTTACCCGGCATTAGAGAGATAACACCATGGCGAAGAAGAATGTTTCACGACGTACGTTTCTGAAGGGTGCCGCGGTGACGGCCGCCGGCGTTTCCATCGTGCCTCGACGCGTCCTCGGCGGGGTGGGGTATCAGGCCCCGAGCGATACCCTCAACATAGCCGCCGTCGGTGCCGGCGGGATGGGCGGCTCCAATCTCCGCAACGTCGAATCGGAGAACGTCGTGGCGCTGGCCGACGTCGATGGGGACCGTGCCTCGGAGAGCTTCGAGCGTTTTCCCGATGCGGCGCAGTACAAAGACTTCCGCCGCATGCTGGACGAGGACGGCGACGACATCGATGCCGTAATCATCGCGACGCCGGACCATACGCACGCCGTGGCGGCAAGTATGGCGATGCAGATGGGCAAGCACGTCTACGTCCAGAAACCGCTGACCCGCACCATTCGAGAGGCGCGTCGCCTGCTCGAGCTGGCCGACGAATACAACGTCGTCACGCAGATGGGCAATCAGGGGCATTCTCATGACGACGGCCGGCGCCTGCTCGAACTCGTGTGGGCCGGCGCCATCGGTCCCGTCAACGAGGTACATGTCTGGACGAATCGCCCGGTCTGGCCGCAGGGTGTGCCGCGGCCGGCCTCGAGCATGCCGGTTCCGAACCACGTGGACTGGGAACTGTGGCTCGGTCCGGCACCCCACGTGCCGTATCACGAGGCCTACGCTCCGTTTGCCTGGCGTGGATGGGTGGACTGGGGGACGAGCGCGCTCGGTGACATGGGCGCCCATCTGATAGACCACGCTTACTGGGCGCTCGGGCTGGACTATCCGACGTCGGTCTGGAGCAGCTCGTCCCCCTTCGGCGGTGAGGACGAACGCGCATCCTGGCCCCAGTCGCAGATGACGCAGTACAAGTTTGCCCGAGGCGGACGTGAACCGATCACCATGATGTGGTACGACGGCGGACTCATCGCACCGCGACCCGACGCGCTTCCCGACGAGGTCGAGCTGTCGCCGGGCGGCGGTGCGCTCATGGTCGGTGAGAAAGGCGTGCTGCTCTACGACACGTACGGGCACAACCCGCGCATCTTCCCCGAACACCTTGAAGAAGACTACGCCGGCGTGCCCCAAACCGTCGAACGCATCGACGTCAGCCACGAGATGAACTGGGTGAACGCGTGCAAGGGACTCAACGAACCGAGCTGCCCCTTCTCGTATGCCGTTCCCCTCACCGAAACGATGCTTCTCGGCGTGGTGTCTCTGCTGGCCGGCGGGCTGATCTACTACGACCCGAAGCAGATGGCCATCCCGAACGCGCCGGAGGCGGAACAGTATCTGCACTACGACTACCGCGGCTCGTGGGAAATCTAGGCCCGAATGGAGTCACGAGCCGCGCCGGCGCCGGTACGTGGACGAGCTCGTTTGAGGCGGAACGCCGCGGAGCGCGACGCGGCAGCAAGCCTATGCGGGCGTAGTCGCGCTGGGACGTGCTACGCCGCATTTTCCTGGCGCCCGCGCTCCAGCGCGTCACGCATCTCTTCGACGCTCGTGAATTTGATCCGGGGCCGGTTCTGTTCCTTTCCCAGCATCGTCTCCAGCTCGTCGAGGCGCATCCAGTCCTCGTAACTGAAGTAGTTTGGCTGGCGCTCCCGGATCAGGCGCTCGGCGGCCTGGGCCGACGGTTCAGGCGGGTCCAGCACAAGACCCGCCTCGAGATCTTCGAGCATGCATTCGACCGTCTCCACGGAGTCCGCCTTGTTCGTGCCGATCACGCCGCTGGGTCCACGTTTGATCCATCCGCCCGCATACTCTCCGATGACGTGCTTGCGGGTTGCCTGGTCGAGCACGCGGCCCCGGTCGTTGAGGATCACGTGCCAATCCTCATTGAACGGCACGTCGGGCAGTGGGACGCCCTGATAGCCGACGGAGCGGAATACGAGCTGGACGGAGAGCTCTTCGTGCTCGCCGGTGGCCCGGGGACGCAGGCGTCCTCGCTCATCGCGAAAAAGCTCGTTGCGCACCAGGCGCATCCCGGCCACGCGCCCCTCGGCGGTCCCGATGATCTCGACGGGGGAGACCAGAAAGCGAATGTAAAGGCGTTTGGATTTACCTTCGGGTTCGCGCGCCGCAAACTCCTGTACGATTTCGACGTTGCGGCGCTCACTGCGGTCGGCATCCTCGAGATCCTCTTCACTCAACGGATCGAGTGCGGCCTCCTCGGGATGCACGATGGGATCGGCATCGCTCATCTCACCGAGCTCCTTCACCTCCGGCGGGGTGAAGGCCGCCTGCAGGGGACCTCGGCGGCCGAGCATGTAGACCTCGCGGACCTTGCTCCCGCGGAGGGCCTCCAGCGCGTAGTCGGCAATGTCCGTCCGGGCCAGCTCCTCGGACGTACGGCACAGGATTCGAGCGACGTCGACGGCCACGTTGCCGACCCCCACGACGGCTACGCGTTCGGCGGACAGATCGAACTCAAGGTGCCGGTAATCGGGGTGCCCGTTATACCACGCGACGAACTCCGTGGCCGAATGGCTGCCGTCGAGATCTTCTCCGGGGATGCCCAGCGAGCGGTCCGTCTGGGCCCCGGTTGCATAGAAGATCTGGTGGTAATGGCGACGAAGATCGTCGACCTGGAGGTCGGATCCGAGCTCCACGTTGCCGTAGAACCGGAAGCCCGGCTTGAGCGCCGTCTTGTGGAAGACTCTAGAGACGTTCTTGATGTTCTGGTGGTCTGGCGCCACGCCGCCGCGCACGAGGCCGAACGGCGTCGGCAGTCGGTCGAACATGTCGACTTCGACGTGCAGTTGGTCCTGCTTCAAGAGATGGTCGGCCGCATAAAACGCGGCGGGTCCTGCCCCGATGATGGCTACGCGGAGTGGATGGTCTGCCGAGCCCGGTGTCTTCATGGCTGTTTCGGGAAAAGTCAGTGTACGAACCGTTGCGCGACGGCTGGTCGGCGACGCTGGACGTCCCTTCGTCCGAGGATGGCCTGCGGGACGCTTCAGCCGAGCAGGTGCCGACAGGATGGGGGAAGATCCGAGGACCGCCACACGCACTGCGTCCTGTTCGTGGTCATGGCGAACCTGCGACCGTCGAACCGGGATACGTCGGTGGGGTGTGCAGACAGCCGCCGTAACGGGGCTATCGGACCGTGCTTCTCGGTGGAAATCTATGGGATGGAGACGGAACTGTCCAGTGCGCCGGTCGAGCGGGCTGCGGCGCGCGCGAGGCAGGGAGCGAGAGCGGGAATGCATGAAAGCCCGGCTCTCCACCGTGAGCCGGGCTTTCGACCACCATCGTGCACTGTCCACCGTAACACGTGAGGTGCTTTCTACTATAAGTACGTGAGCTTTCCCAAGATTCGTGCTGGGATACAGGATGGTCACGATTGTTTTCGATCTATTTCCATTCGATCGGGTCTATCGTCCGGAATTGCTTCCTTCCGGCGCGCTCCCTTGCTGCGGCACGGATGGGCCGAGAATAGACACTACGTAGACGGAAGGTGGTCCGTATCTTTAGGCCCCGGGTTGAGCATGCGGAGAGAGCACGATCGGCCTGCGGAGGGGTCGGAGAGGAGCCGCACGGGCATGATCGCCGGTTGCCGGACGTCCGGCCGATGAAACGTAGGAATGCGGAGTTATGAGCAGCAGCAGACGCTACGGCCTCGTCAACCGCGAGCTCTCCTGGCTCTCGTTCAACGAACGAGTGCTGCAGGAGGCACAGGATCCCGACGTGCCGGTGTACGAGCGCTTGAAATTCCTGGCCATCTACTCGGCCAATCTCGACGAATTCTTCCGGGTCCGCGTGGCCTCGCTGCGGAGCCTGCTCCGCCTCGACGAGACGCCGCAGGAAGAGCTCGGCATCCATCCTCGTGACCTGTTGCGGCAGATCCACGAGACGGTAACCGCCCAGCAGGAAGTATTTGGCGCCATTTTCCGGGGTGCGATCTTGCCGGAGCTGGCCGATCTCGGCGTGTTTCTCCTTGGCCCGCCGGACGTCTCGACTGCCCAGAGCCGGTTTCTGTCGACGTATTTCGACGACCGGGTTCGCGCACACGTGAGTCCCGTCGTTCTCGGCCGGGGGGAGCCGCCGTTTCTCCAGGACCGCCAGGTATATCTGGCGGTGGAGCTCTGGCCGGAGGGGCACCTCATGGATGCATCCGCCGGAACGCCTCAGATCGGGTTCGTCGAGGTGCCCGGCTCGCCCCTTGAGCGGTTCGTCCAACTTCCGGCCAGAGGCAGCCGCCGGTACGTCATGTTCCAGGACGACGTCGTGAGGCATCGCCTTCCCGATCTCTTCCCCGAATTCGAGATCGGCGGCGCGTATGCCGTCAAGCTGTCGCGTGACGCCGAGCTCTATCTTGACGACGAATATTTCGGAAGCGTAGCCGAGCAGATTCGGCGTAGCCTGTCGCAGCGACAACGCGGCCTGCCCTGCCGATTTCTCTACGATCTCCATGCCCCCTATCACGTGATCTCTCACCTGAAGGAGGTGTTCGACCTCGACGAGGAGGATCTGGTGCTCGGCGGGCGCTATCACAACCTCCACGACCTGGAGGATTTCCCACAGTTCGATCTCGAAGGCGTGACCTACGAGGAGCTCGAACCGCTCCCGCATCCGCGCCTGGAGACGGCTGCCTCCATGTTCGAAGCGATACGGGAGTCCGACCAGGTCGTCCACTTTCCGTATCAGAAGTTCGACTACGTGATTCGTTTTCTCCGGGAGGCCGTGGACGACCCGCAGGTCGAGTCGATCTGGGTGACGCTGTATCGAACGGCCCCCCACTCGTCCGTGGTGAGCGAACTCATTCGGGCCGCGGAGACCGGCAAGCACGTCACGGCGTTCGTGGAGGTGAAGGCACGATTCGACGAGGCTTCGAACCTGGAATGGGCGGACCGGATGAGGGCTGCCGGCGTGCGTGCGCTCTACAGCTTCCGGGATCTCAAGGTGCACGCCAAACTCATGCTCGTGGGTCGACGCGAGGGTTCCGATCTTCACTGGTACAGCTACCTGGGAACCGGCAACTTGAATGAGCTTACCGCCCGGCTATACACGGACCACGCGCTCCTGACGGCCGACCAGCGCCTTTCGGACGACGTACGCCGGGTGTTCGCGTTTCTCTCCGGTGAAGATGATGACCCCGAATTCGATCACCTGCTCGTGGCGCCGTTCTGCATGAGGTCGTCATTCTACCGGCTGGTCGAGCGTGAAGTCGAGATCGCACAGGCCGGACGCGACGGCCGGCTGGTGGCGAAGATGAATGCGCTGGAAGATGCGAAGATGATCCGGAAGCTCTATGCCGCGAGTGTGAAGGGTGTCGACGTGACGCTTCTCGTCCGAGGCATCTGCTGCCTGGTACCCGGCGTGCCCGGACAGAGCGAGCGCATCCGCGTGCGAAGCATCGTGGATCGCTTCCTCGAGCACGCACGCATATATGTCTTCCATCACGACGGCGCCGACGACATGTATCTGGCCTCCGCCGATTGGATGAAGCGGAACCTGAGTGGACGCGTGGAGGTGGCTTTTCCGATCTACGATCCGAGGGTGCGCGACGAGCTCGGCGAAATACTCGATCTTCAGTGTCGAGATACGACCAAGGCGCGCATCATCGACGCCGCGCAGAAGAACGAATATGCTTCGGGCGAGGAGGGCATCCGGGCGCAGGTCGACATCTACCGCATGCTGGAGCAGAAGTGGCGGGACGCCGAACAGGAACGGGACGAGGCCGCAGAGGAAGCATGATGAATGACCGGGTTTCGAGGTGGACGGCCGTCGCCCGAACGGGCGCCGTGCTCGGCCTGATCTTCCTCCAGGTCTGGACCGCGGCCTGCGGCCGGCTGAGTCGTGAATCGACGGTGGAGCCCTGGCCCGCCGGGGACGCCTCGTACGACTTCGATCAGCCGGACGTCCACGTGGAGCTTCCGGACGAGCTCGAGGAGATATCCGGCATCGCCGTGATGGAGGACGGCCGACTTGCCGCCGTCCAGGATGAAGACGGCATTCTGTTCGTACTCGACCCGTCAACCGGAAGCATCATGGAGCAGCGGTCGTTCGGCGAGCCGGGCGACTATGAAGCCCTCGACATCGCGGAGGGCCGCCTGTTCGTTCTGAGGAGCGACGGGACGCTGTACCGCTTCGATGCATGGTCGGCGCAGCGCATCGAGGGAGACGAGATCAAGCTCGACCTGCCCCGCCGCTGCGATGCGGAGGGATTGCGATACGACGAGTCGGACGGGTGGCTCCTCGTCGCCTGCAAGGAGAATTCGGGCGGGGGCCTCTCGTCGGACAAAGCGACGTACGCATTCGACCTCGATGGCCGGCGAGTACGCCCGCAGCCCATTCACCTGCTGGATGCGCGAAGGTTCTCGGCCAGCATCGAGGATCATCCCGTAAACGAGTCGGTCCGCGCCGTGTTGTCCGACCGCATCGATCTGACCGGATTCAAACCGTCGGAGCTCGCCGTGCATCCGATCACGGGCGAGCTGTTCGTACTCTCGTCGGCGCGGGCGGCGCTCGTCGGGCTCCGTCGCGACGGCACGGTGACGGGGATCTGGGCGCTTCCCGATTCGCTGCTGCCTCAGCCCGAAGGGCTCGACTTCCTTCCGAACGGAGACCTGTATCTTTCGAGTGAGGCGGCCGGCCGCAAGCACGCCGTCCTTCTTCGCTATACGTACCGTGGTTCACAGGAGCATTCGAACGAATGAAGAAGCTATTTTTTTTCCGACATGCGAAGTCGGACTGGAAGGCCGACTTCGGGCACGATCACGAGCGGCCTATCAACGAGAGAGGTCGAAACGACGCCCGCCGTATGGGCCGGTTTCTTGCAGAGATCGATTCGCAGCCCGAGCACGTCGTTACCTCGTCGGCCCTCCGGGCCCGGACCACGCTGGAGCTGGCCATGGAAGAGGGCGGATGGGCGGACGTGCCGGTCGACGTGGCCGACGATCTCTATGAGGCGTCCGTCCTGGACGTGCTGAGGGTCGTGCAGAACCAGTCGGACGCGTACGACCGGCTGCTCCTCGTCGGCCACGAACCGACCTGGTCCTCGATGATCGGGCGCCTCGTAGGCCAGGCCAACGTGAAGATGTCGACGGCTTCGATTGCTCGCGTGGACTTCGAGGTTCCCTCGTGGAAAGCGGTTTCTTTCGGGAGCGGACGGCTTCGCTGGCTTGTTCCGCCCAAACTGCGGCGCGTTCGGTAGAGACCGCTGGGCGGCCGGTTGTCGCGCATTACGGACGCTGATAGGGCGTCAGGCGCAGCTTGCTGACGCAGCGCCGGCAGATCGGATTTTCGGACATGACCAGCTCGTCTCGGAAACGCACCGCCGCCGGACCATTAATGACGGCGTGCAGGGGCGCGTCGTTGATGTTGCCGATGGGCCGATGGAAGGAACACGGGCGGACGGATCCGTCCGTTTCGATGACGGCCGACACCCACGGTGCATTGCAGACCGGCTCGGGGAAACTGTCCTGGTCGTTGAGGGCGCGAAAATAGCGCACGAACCCCCGGATGTCCTCCCGGTCTTGAACGACGAAGCCGGACGCGATTTTATCGCGGCAGGTACGAAGGACGGCCTCGACGACGAGCTCGAAATGCTTGGTTTCCTCCGGCGTAAGGGCGACGCGGCCGGTGCCGTCCCA
>CAZXHQ010000098.1:0-10100 GCA_964640145.1 uncultured Rhodothermales bacterium
CGCCGGCCGAACTGCCGCGATCCGCGACGAGCCAAATGCCCGTCGCGATCAGCAGACATGCGACCACCGCCCCGAGCCCAATGGAGCGTATATCGAGTTGAATCTTCATGCATCGTCATCTGGAGCTACGAGCGTCCCGCTCTGAGGATCGCGCAACGGGTGTTAGCCGTCGAGTCGACGAACGCGAACATTGCGAAACCAGGCAGGATTGCCGTGATCCTGGAGTACGACGTGTCCCCTATCAAAGAGACCGTATGGGCGCCCATCGAACTTACTGTTCGCCTTCAGCTCCTCCCATTCCTCGCTGCCGAGCTCGTACTCTACAACCTTCTCGCCGTTGATCCAATGCTCGACATGATCGTCCTCAAGGAGAATGCGGGCAGAGTTCCACTCGCCCGCAGGCTTGGCCGCCTGAACGCTCGGATCGTGCATATCGAAGTTACCGCCCGCGGTGCTGCCGGCGACAATCTGAAACTCGGGACCCGTGTACTCGGGCACCGGTTCGGCCTCGGTTACCAGATAGAAGATGCCGCTGTTGTCACCCTCGCTTATCTTCCACTCCAGTTCCAGCTCCATGTCGCCGAACTGCTCCTTCGTGATGAGATGGTGCCCTTGAGGTTCCTGACCCGAGTAATCGAGCGCGTTGTCTTTAACCGTCCATGTATCGGGCACCTCCGTCATCCGATACCCGCGCCAGTTGGCTTCCATACTTTCGGAGCTGCCGTCGAAGAGGACCTCCCACTCCGCGGCGGCGTCCGTATCCTCCTGACCCTGAGCGCAGGCGCCGACAATCAAAGCGGTGACGGCCAGCAAACAATTCGAGATGGCCTGCCGGAAGTGTGCGCTCGGTAGTATTGACGTATTCATACGATTCACGTCCTTGAGTGGTGTAGCAATATACAGTGGCTATAGCGCGATCCATCAGACGGTCGACAATTCCCATCCGTTTCGGGTGTTCTGCCGACGAAGATGTGCGTTCGCTTCCGGAAGATTCGTCACCCGCATGTTCTCCGAATCCCACTCAATCCGGCGATTTCCGGCACGCATGGATACAACGCCCAGCAGAAACGCCTCGGTAAGAGGCGCGGCATATGAGAAGGGCGACGTGGCTTCCTCCGACCTCTGAACGGCACGCACCCAGTTCATCTCATGATTCTCTTCCGGGATTCTGTCGAACCTTTGGGGGACCTCGGGGAGCTCCTGCCGGGCTCCGTCAGCGACGAAGACACCGTCACCGCTGGAAAGGTACGATCCTTCGCTCCCGACGTAGAGGGTTCCACCGTTCGGACTTAGCCGAACATCTTCTGGCCAGTTATCAGGCGTCGGCGGCATCATTCCACCGTCGTACCACGTGATGCGGAGCGGCGGCTCCGATCCGCGCGCCGGGAAATCATAGTACGTTATCGACGCCGTCGGGTACGATTCGCCGTTAAATGAAGACGACCGCGTTTCAACAACTGCGGGCGCTCCAAGATCTAAGGCCCAAAACGGAAAGGACATTTGGTGCGGCAAGATGTCGCCCTGTGCGCCCGTTCCGAACTCGACCCATCCGCGCCAGGTGAACGGATGGAACGCCGGGTCGTAGACGACGTCGGGAGCCGGGCCTAGAAAGAGATCCCAGTCCAGCGCCGCCGGCTTACGCTTCAATATTTCCGGCATGTCCATGCCCTGCGGCCATATGGGCCGGTTCGTCCAGATATGCACGTCGCGCACCTCACCGAACGTGCCGGCAAGCGCGTGCTCCTTCAGCAACATCTGGCCGTCGGACGATTTGCCCTGGTTCCCCATCTGGGTAACGACGCCGTACCGCTCGGCTGCCTTCTGTAGCTGACGGGCCTCCCATACCGACCAGGTCATCGGCTTCTGCAGATACACGTGGATACCTCGCTCCATTGCCGCCATCGTAATGAGTGCGTGCGTGTGATCGGGCGTCGCGATGATGACGCCGTCGATCTGGTCGCCCATCTCATCAAACATGCGGCGATAATCGACATATCGTTGCGCATTCGGATACGTGTTGAAGACGTCGATTACGTTGTCAAAGCTCCAATCGACGTCGGCGAGGGCTACGATATTGTGCCCGGTGACGTTGTCGAGGTTGACCCTCCCCATCCCGCCGATGCCGACGGCCGCGATGTTCAGGGTGTCGCTCGGCGCCTGGAAGGCGGGGCCGCCCAGGACGTGCCTGGGGACGAGCGTCGGTGCCACTGCGGCGGTCGCGCCGGCGGTCGCTAGCGTCTTCATGAACGCGCGGCGTGACTTCATATTGCGTGACATGTACTATCCACATTAATTGTGAGCGTGGTTCGCTACGCGGCCGGAATGGCACGTCGCCCATCCAGGGATCGCCTGGACGACCACTGAATTGGGAGAGTCCGCCTCGGGATAGCGGCTACGCTATCCGCCGTAGCCCGGATTCTGCTGAAGCACGGGGACGCCGTCAACTGCGCTTCTGCGAATTTCCTGTTCCGGAATCGGATAGTACACCTCGTGCGGTTCGAGACTGGCACCGGAGAAATAGCTTCGGTGTTCTACCTCGTTGGCGTAGTAGTCATTCATCACCTCTTCTGCGACGCCCCATCGGACGAGATCGAACCAGCGGTGCCCCTCCATCCCGAGCTCTAGTCGACGCTCAAATCGAATGGCATCACGTGCCTCATCGAGCCCCGACCAGGCCTGCTCGTAGAGACCCACGTGATAGTTGGCCGCTTCGGTTCCGTCCTCATGCGTTACTTTGCAGCCGTCGCGGGCCCGTTCTCTCACCTGATTTACGAGCCCGCGCGCCCCATCGAGGTTGCCGAGCTCGGCTTCAACCTCAGCCGCCATTAATAGGACATCCGCGTACCGAATGATGCTATAGTTGTTGGCGTTATGCTGGGCAGATCCTCCACTGGACGTAGAAAGCGTCCCCTCGTGGCGCTGGTAGTATACGTTCTTGATCGGACTGTACGGTCCGCCGAAGCCTTGTTGCCTGATGGCGTTCTGGCCGGGATGCAGGCCCCAATCGAGATACGGCACGCCCCGCCGCCCGACGGTCCAGTCGAGGCGCGGATCTACGGGCGTCTCCATGTCGGGCTCAAACGGATCGGTCGACACGAGACCCTGGTCATTCTTAAAATCGGTGGCGCCGTATGAATCCGGCATCGGAAGCCCCGTCTGTTCGTCGACCTGAAAGGCATTCACGAGGTCCACGCTCGGCTGGAAAAAGCCGCAGCACTTGCCCGGGCCGAAGCTATAGGGAAAGTTCAGAGCCGCGCCCGTCCGACCGAGGCCGCTACCATCCGATCCGTCATTGACGGAAGCCTGCACCTGGAAGACAGCTCCGCTGTGATTGTCCGTCTCGGCGTTGAAGCTGTCGTGATAGCAATCCGTCAGACTGTAGGGTCCCATGGTGACCTCGTCGAAGAGCGGTTTCGCCGCCGGATAGTCCTGCTGGTACAGATGAACTTTTGCCAGATAGGCCTTTGCCGCATACGACGTCGGCCGACCGGCGTCCGACTGCGAGGGCGGAAGATGTTCGGCGGCATACGAGAAATCAGCTTCGATGTCGGGCCACGTGTCCTCCGTATTCGGAACACGGGTGTCCTCCATATCCTCCACGATGTAGGGAATGTTGTTGAACATCCGCTTCAGCTCGAAGTGGTAGTGCGCCCGCAGGAACCTGGCTTCAGCCTCTACCTGGGTCTTAGCCGCCTCGGACATGTCGTCGGCGCGTTTAACGAGGCTGAGGGCCTTATTTGCACGTGCGACGCCGTCGTAGCGAGCGCGCCAGAAACGCCACACCCCGCTGCTCGTCTCGTCCACGGTATGCAGCTCGAAGGTCGTGATCTGGGCCTGGTCCCCTGGCGAACTACCCTTATGAGCGTCGTCGGCTCCCACGCTTCCCCACATCCAGTTGTCCTCCGATGCGTACCATCCGCCGGCGGTGCCGGACCCACCACCGATGTTGCCGTTCAAGCCCGCGTAGGCGGCGATGAGGAGACGTTGAACGCCTTCCTCATTGGCGAGGAGCGTTTCGTCGAGCGACGACTGCGGCTGCGTATCCAATACGCCGTCGCAGGCCGATATGCAGAGCAATCCAAGCATCGCACACATGGCGATCAACGTACTCCGTCGAAGACTTCCCATACGGGACACCAAGTTCAATTTATGCATTCGAAAAAGTTGAGTCTCAAAGTGGTTCTTCTTCATACCTAGAGCGTCACATTGACGCCGAGCGTATAGGTTCTGGCGAGCGGATAGTGGTTGTTGTCGACGCCCAGGCTGGTGTCGGATCCACCCACTTCCGGGTCGATACCCATATAATTCGTCAGTGTGAGTAGATTCTTTCCCTGCGCGTAGATGCGTACACCGGACAGTATCTGATCGGGTAGCGTGTAGCCCAGCTGAAGCGACTTGAGGCGCAGGTAGCTGCCGTCTTCGATGAAGTACGTCGACGGACGTGTCGATTCGCTGAACGGATTGTTCGCGTTGACCTGGGGAATCCTGGCATCCGGATTGTCAGGTGACCAGGCGTCCAGGATCCGCGTGCTTCGGTTGTTTACGAAGTGCCAAAATTCCTGGCCCGACCTGGCCGAGTTCCAAATGTGGTTGCCGACGAGGCCCTGAATGAATACACCGAGGTCGAAGGATTTATACCAGAGCCGGGTGTTGAGACCGTAGCTGAAGTCAGGATGAGGATTTCCGATGTACGTCTGATCCTCGGAATTAATGACTCCATCGTCGTTAAGATCTCTGTACATTAACCGTCCGACGGCCTGCGTCCCGTTCTGGTCGGCGTGGGCATCCACCTCTTCCTGCGTCTGGAAGATTCCGTCTACTATGTATCCCCAGTAAATCGACATGGGCTGGCCCACTTCGACGCGCCGCTCACTCCCAATCGCCGTTTGGTCGGCCGTGAGACTGGTGACCTCGTTGCGATACGTGCCGACGTTGAGTCCCACGTCATAGCTGATCGCTCCGATCCCACCCGTATAGTTACCGCTCACCTCGAGACCTTCATTGAGAACGGAACCGATATTGACAAACGGATCGGAGGCCACGCCGTCGGTTGCCGCTACCGGCACGGGTAAAAGCATGTCCGTCGTGTTCTTTCGGTAGGCGTCCACGACGAACGAGAGACGACCGTTCAGAAAGTCCGCATCCAGACCGACGTTGGTTTGGGAGGTCGTCTCCCAACCGATGGTTGGATTGCCGAAGCCTTTGATATCGAAGCCCGTCTGCATACTGTTCTGGTCCCCCCCGATGTCGTAGGAGTCTTCGTTCAGATTGATACCGTAGGTCGTGGCGTACCGATAATTCCCGATCTCCTGGTTGCCGGTCTGCCCCCAACTGGCCCGCAGCATCAGGTTGCTCACGAAGTCCACGCCGCTCATAAACGGCTCGCTGGAAACACGCCAACCCGCGCTCACGGCCGGGAAGACGCCGTACCGGTTCGATTCACCGAATCGAGACGACCCATCGCGGCGCACCGTCACGCTCAGGAGATATTGATCCTCGTAGATGTAGTCGGCCTTCGCGAAAAGCGAGTTGAGGCCCCAGTTCGACCCGGCGCCGCCGTTTTCGATGCCGAGCGTACCGGTTCCGATATAGCGATATGCGACATCGGTGCTGAAATAGTTCGCGCGTCCGGCGGACAGGCTTCGATTGCGGGACGAGATCGTCTCGGTGCCGATGAGGAGGTCTAGATGGTGCACCTCGTTGAGTACCGTTTCATAGTTGAACGTATTCGTCCACGTCCAGTCGAGCCCGCGTGAGGTAAACTCCATGTACTCGTTAAAGGGGGGCGACTCGGTATTCCAGTGATCGAGAAACAGGAACTCCCGATTATGATTGGTGCCGTAATCGACGCCTATGCTGGACCGCAGTGTGGCGTTTGAGATCGGAGCTACTTCGACGAACGCGTTACCGAACGTCCGGAAGTCATTGTTGCGGTCGTCCCGACCCAGATACATGTCTGCGTATGGATTCCGAGCGTTGCCGAGACCGGATGTCGCCGACCCCGCCCAATTCCCTTCGATGTCATAGATGGGAACGATCGGCAACATGCTGGAAGCACCACCCATTGCGCCGCCGATCCCCTTGTAGGTGGTATAGCTCACGGCCAGGTTTTCCCCGACCGTCACCACGTCGTTCACGTCGATGCGCGTATTGGCTCGGGCCGTAAATCGATCGAATCCTGTGTGCCTGATAATCCCATTCTGGTTTAGGTAATTGCCCGAGATCAGGTAACTGGTGGCTCCATTTCGTCCGGACGCGGAGAGATGCAGGTTATGCATCATCGCCGGATCAAAGATAACGTCGTACCAGTCCGTGCCCTCCTGACTGGCGCGAATGATAGGATTATCCACCCAATGGTATGCGTCCTCATCGACGTCTCCCTCGAAGCGACCGACCGGAGCGATATAGTCCGGTATGACGGGTTCATCCCCACTCCCGTACTGCGGATGCGATGGGTCGATATTCGCATTCTCCATCGCATCCCACAGCACGTCACCCCACTGCTGGGTATTGAGTTGCCTGGGGATGTTCGTAGGCTGTACGACACCGGAGTAATAGTCAATGTTGACCTCCGCACCGTCACTCTGCGAACCGTTCTTCGTCGTGATCACGATAACGCCGCTCGCCGCGCGAGCACCGTAAATCGAGGCCGATGCCGCATCCTTGAGGACCTGGATAGACTCGACGTCATTTGGATTGATCGAGCTTAGATTTCCTTCGGTCGGTACGCCGTCGACGATAAGCAGCGGATCGTTCGAGTTGATGGTTCCGATGCCGCGAATGCGCAGACGCGCCTCAGAACCGGGCTGCCCGCCCGTATGGACCGTCACCCCGGGCAATCGGCCCTGAATCTGATCTCCAACAGAGTTGGCCGGGATCGTTGCGATGTCCTCGATGTCTACCGAGGAGACCGCGCCCGTTACATCTCGCCGTGACTGCGTCTGGTAACCCGTGACGATGAGGTCGTCGAGCTCGACGCCCTGCGTAAGAGCGATGTCAATCGTGGATCGGCCCTCAATGGCCACCGTCGCCGTCTGATAGCCGACGAACGAGAACGAGAGCGAGTCCTGGTCCGATCCGACGGTGAGCTCGTACATGCCGTCCGCGTTCGTAACCGTTCCAACAGTCGTGCCCGGAACGATAATGTTCACCCCCGGCAGCGGCATGCCGTCGCCGGCATCGGTAACCGTACCGCTTACGCTAAAATCCTGCGCAGAGGACGTCATAGCCGTCGCTAGCAGCAGAGCGGTCAGGACAATCGCCGATCTTGCCAGAGCATGCCTTACCGTGGACGATGCAGAGCGGTCGCCTCGGCCCGTGAGCCTACGTAGTGGCGACCCCACCCTCCCGGATGAGTACATTACCAGAACCTTTGAAAGCATTCGAACATCCATTGACATTTGCACAAACGTTGCTAGATCAGATCTCGGCGTCTCGTCTGCCCGATAGATTCAGCACGACGCACGATTCATCCGTTTGATGAGTACCCTGGAATCCCAGATGTGGAATCCTAGATGCCGAGTACGGTGACGCACGGGAGCCATAACTGCCGACACGATTGCTCTATAGTTACTGATTGGTGGCCGAGTTGCAACTGGGAGCGATTCCAATTTTGACCAAAAGAGTCTTGGGAACGCTTCCAATCATTGCGCGGACGATGAAATCAAGGGGTGCCGGCGAGATAAGGAGCAAGCGATCGAGAACCGAATGGGAGCGGTCCGAAAAGTGTACTCCAGCGGCTACGGCCCAGCGGTGGACCGACGGACGACGAGCTTCACAGGAAGACGCTCGCAGACCGGACCGGACCGCAAACCTTCGATGTGCTCGATGACCGAGCGGCCGGCCGTGCATCCGAGCTCGTGGACGGGAAGCTGAACCGTGGTCAGAGGCGGCGTCGTGAATCTTGCAAACGGCAGATCGTCGAATCCTACCACGGAGACGTCGTCCGGTACCGACAAGCCATGCGCTTCAGCAGCTGAAATGGCACCGAGCGCCATTGCGTCCGACATACAGAACACAGCGGTCGGCGGCTTCTCAGCTCTCATAAGACGACGCATGGCGCGGTATCCGCTCTGTTCGGTGAAATCTCCCGGGACTTTCAAGTCACTCACGACCGGCAACTGAGCCGCACGTAGGCTACGGAGGTAACCCGCCATACGCCACCGAACCGCCTGGCTCCTTTCGGGCCCGGGGATGACCCCGATCCGACGATGGCCGAGCTCAACCAGGTATTGCACAGCCTGCCTGCCACCGTCGACGTTCGCCACGTCTACGTAGGACAGGCCGGAAGACGAGTACGTACCCCCAATCAGCACGGCGCTCGTGTCCCGATTTCGAAAAATTTCGAGCGCCCGCTCTGCCATCTCGTTTCCACACAGGATGTAGCCGTCGTAATGTGACGCCGCTCGGTTGCGATCCCGGAATTGCGCGATCATCGATTCCGACATCATGGTTAGCGACAACGTGTAGCCCGCCGCGTAGCACGCTTCGCTGATTCCGGCAAAGAGTACATGCCAATACCCGTTCGCAGCGACCTGGACGTCCGGTCTCGGTACGAGCAGAAGGATTTCTTTGGATCGTCTGGCCGCCAGACGGCGCGCGGAAGGATTCGGAGCGTAATTGTACTTCTCAACGATCTCCTTGACACGTTCGCGCGCTTCGGCGCTAACATTCGGACGGTTGTTGATGACCCGTGAAACCACGGAGCGCGAAACGTACGCCAGCTCCGCTATTTGAGTTATTGTCATGACGAGAACGGTCGTGTCTCCTACGTCGACTGCGAGCCACTCGGATCAGCGACGAGTCTGCGATGAAGCGAGCTATCGAGATCGCGCTGCAAGGGCAGGCTGCGCCCCGATCGACGGGCGACGATAAGAGAAGTGCGATTGTTTGATTACGAGGGGAGGTGATGACGATATCCGTCCAGCATGGTTCCGTCAGCCGACAGCGCCACGACCCCATCAACGCCGGACGATCAGCCCGCATGTCCTCGCCGCTCTTCCCCGTCCGACATCGGCTGACCGTTTACCGCGCCGCCGCCGTTCGGATGATGCTGCGGCTCGACGTCCCCTGCACGCCGACGCGAACCAGGTCGCATTCAATAGCTCGGCCCTTCCACCCGCAGGATTTCCGCGTCCGGGAGGTGGAAGCGCAGGACGTCGAGGAGGCTGTCGCTCACGGCCGTGTTGTACAGATAGACCTCCTTCAGTGCCGGCAGGTGAAGCAGGTGCACCGCCCCGGCGTCATCCAGGGCGGAGTGGGCCACGTTCAACACTTCGAGGGCGGGAATCGATTGCAGATGACGCAGGCCGGAACCCGTGATCCGGGTCTTCTGCAAGACGAGCTCGCGCACGTTGAGCATCGCGCCCACGTGTCGCAGCCCCGCATCCGTAACGTCGCTGGACACGAGCGAGAGCTTTGAAAACAGGTCGGCCCGCGGCACCAGGCGGGCGAGCGTGCGGTCGTCGACGCGAGCCGGCGGGAACCGCATCGACAGAGCGAAGAGCGTGGAGTCGCTCTCCGGATCCACTTCTACGACGAGGCCCAGGTCGGACATCTCGTTCTTCAGCTCCCGGTACATTGCGGCAAGCCGCCGGCGCTCGCGCATCCGCCTTCGCTGGGAAACGATCAGCCGCGGAAGATAGCGTTCGATCAGCGCCTGCCGCACCAAATCGGGCGGACCCTCTCCGAGTCGCATGTCGGGATCGGCCCCTTCTTCGATCCACCAGGCAAGCATCGCGATCTCGTCCGAGCTGAGCGAGGGCTTGCCGTCCGGCGGCATACGGTCGTCGTGGCCGACCGGAAGGGTGATTCGACGGTAGAATTCGCTGCTGTCCGGCCGCTCGGGAACGACCATGGCTTTACCGCTCTCCCCACCGCGGCGGAGGGCCGCGAGCGTCGTCATGTCCAGGCTGCCCTTCGCCTTCTGAGGATTGTGGCAGCTCATGCAGCGCGTTTCGAGCCCGGGACGGATGAGGTCCCGAAATACCAGGAGTTCTTCCTTCGGAAGGCTCTCGACCCGCGTGGCCTGGTAGCCCCATCCGGGGAAGGCATCCGCAAGAAAGCCTTCGCCGTGCGTGAGCGAGCCGCCGAGGTGGCCG
>CAZXHQ010000099.1:0-10093 GCA_964640145.1 uncultured Rhodothermales bacterium
CCGCAGCGGACGGCTGACCGCCGGCTATGAGGATCCGAGCCCGGTTCGAAGACCCGGCGATTGCAGGCGCTTTAATCGGTCGGAACCCCCGTGCGGATACAACACGCAGGCCGCCGGCGGAGCGCACGGGATGGGCAGGACGTCGGCGGCGCGCCCGGCACAGGCGGGTAGACGTTCGAAAGGCGGCGTCTCGCTTCCGCCGAGACGCCGCCTTTCAAGGTTGCCGAACGCGTGTGATGCCGATCCTCAGGCGTTGTCGTAGTTATCGGCGACCTGATCCCAGTTCACCACCTTCCACCAGTTCTCCAGATAGGTGCCGCGCTCGTTCTGGTACTTAAGGTAGTAGGCATGCTCCCAGACGTCGACACCGAGAATGGGCGTGTCCCCGTTCATGTACGGGCTGTCCTGGTTGGGCGTCGAGTATACTTTAAGAGCGCCGCCGCCGTCTACGACGAGCCATCCCCAGCCGCTTCCGAACTGACCAGAGGCAGCACCGGAGAGCTTCTTCTTGAAGCTTTCGAATGAGCCGAAGGCGTCGTCGATCGCGTCGGCCAGCTCGCCGGAGGGACTGCCGCCGCGGTCCGGTGCCATGGCCGGCCAGAACAGGCTGTGGTTGGCATGGCCGCCGCCGTTGTTGCGAACGGCGGTCCGGATGGATTCGGGTACGCTGTCGATCCCTCGAAGGAGATCCTCGACGGTTTTCTGCTGCAAGTCAGAATGACCTTCCAGGGCCGCGTTCAGTTTGTTGACGTATCCCTGATGATGCTTTCCGTGATGGATCCGCATCGTCTGCTCGTCGATCGTCGGCTCCAAAGCGTCGAAAGCGTACGGCAGATCGGGAAGTTGGTGTGCCATAGAGTCTCTAGGTATTTGGGTGAGGAATTGCGTAGGGATTTAAGGCATAATACGAGTCCGAGTAAAGAGATGTTTTCTCCGGCGCCGGCCCCGCTCGCTCTTCGCGGAATGCCCCCAATCGCCCCTTGAAGCGTTTTAACAAGGTTTTTCGACACATCGGGCGGAATCGAGTGGGTGTTACGATTCTGTATCGCCGGCCGGCCTCGGTCGGTCGAGGGCCTGAAGCATGGCCTGCATATCCTCCTCCGACAGCGCGCCGTCCGCCCGCAGCGCATCGAGCGCGGCCCGCACCTTCGCCACGTCCGTATCGGGACCGGCGTGCCTCGCCTCGCCGCGGAGCATGGCCTCTTTCAAGAACCGCGCGACGTAGTCGGCCGCCTCGGGCCGGCCCGAGAAGTCCATCGAAACCTCGAACGTGGCGCGGCCGCGGTTGACGTCGATCATTACCCGCCTTCCCCCGATCAGCTTGCGCCGCCGCCGCACCCCCACCACGTCCACATACCGGACTACGTGTACGGGCTCGAGGTCGGTATTCTGAAACACGACCCGGTCCGCCGTAAAGACCGCCCCATCCTTGCCGCTGCCGATCAGCGTCGCATCGTAGAGCGCCAGCGCGTCGGACGGGTCGACGCTCTCTGCGTAGTCTCGGAGAGCATTCCGCAGCTTGCCGGACGGTATGTCGGGTCCGACGTACAGGCCCATCTGGGGGGCGTGCGGGATGAGATCCTGGATGAGCTGCCGCATCGGGACGCCTTCGTGGAGGACGGTGCCGGTCGGTGAATCCGCCGATCGGTCAGGGCATGGAGGCCACGGCAGCGGCGTCCTGGAAGAAGGAGGCCGTCACCTCGAGCAAGCCCGGCAGGATGCCCAGTGCCAGAAGCGCCGCCGCGCAGACGACCAGCACGGCCGCCGACGACAGCGGCACAGGAAAGGCTCGTCCGCCTACCGCATGGGCGGCAGGCACCTCTTCCGGCGCCTGCATGAAGAAAACGTACAGCACGCGGAGATAGTAGAACGCCGAAACGGCACTAGCCAGTACGCCGACGACGACGAGCCACGTATACCCCGCATCGATGGCCGGGGCAAAGATCGCGTATTTGCCCAGGAATCCTCCCAGGGGCGGGAAGCCGGTCAGGCTGAACATGAAGAAACCCATCGTGACCCCCAGAAGGGGCTTGCGAAGTCCCACCCCGGCCAGCGAGTCGAGCGTCTGCTCGCGGCCGCCTTTCCCGTCCCACTCCAGCAGCGACATCACGCCGAAGGCGCCGATGTTCATCAGGGAATACACGAGCAGATAGTACAGGGCCCCCGCATACGCCGCGGCCGTACCGGCGGCGAGGCCGACGAGCACGTAGCCGCCGTGCGCGACCGACGAATAGGCGAGCATGCGCTTCACATTCGCCTGAGAGATAGCCAGCAGGTTGCCGATCACCATGGTAATGACGGCAATCACGGCCAGCACCAGGCCCCAGCGCTCAGCGGGGACGGCGTAGTAGAGGATCAGAATGAGGGACGCGAAGGCGGCAGCCTTGGACGACGTCGACATATAGCCCGCGAGCGTCGTCGGGGCGCCCTGGTATACGTCCGGCGTCCACATGTGAAACGGCGCCGCGCTCACCTTGAAGAAAAAGCCGATCAGCAGCAGCGCGACGCCGGCCCAGAACAGCACGTTGAACCCGGTCTCGTCGATGCCGGCTGCCATCTCCGGCAGATACATGGTTCCCGTCGCCCCGTACAGGAGCGCGATGCCGTAGAGAAAAAAGCCGGTCGAGAAGGCGCCCAGGAGGAAATATTTCAGCGCGCTTTCGGACGATCCCAGATCCTCCCGAATCAGCCCCGTCATGATGTAGAGGGCGATCGACATCGTTTCGAGGCCCACGAAGACGGTCACCAGGTTGTTGGCCGTCCCGAGCGTGATCATGCCGACCGTCGCGAAGAGGATCAGCGCGTACACCTCGCCGTGCGCATGCTCGACGCGCTGAAGGTAGGGTCCGGAGAGCACGACCGTAAGCAGCCCGCTCGCGAGGATGATGATATTGACGAACGCGGCGTACCCGCCGGTACGGACCATCCCGTAGAACGCGGTGCCGGCCTCGACGTCGAGCCGAAACAACTCTATCACGATGCCGAGCGCGAGGGCTGTGCCCGCGAGCCAGGGGATCTCTCGGGCGTTGTTTCGAAATGCGTCCCAAACGACGAGAAGAAGGCCCACGATCGTCACGAGGACGAGCGAGGAGGTCCTGCCCATGTCGCCCAGGAAAGCGTCGTATGCTTGGCTCAGCTCTATTTCCATAATATTCGGACGTGCCCCTGTGCGACCCCGTCGAAATCGAGCGCGGCGGGCCTTCCTCTAGAGACTATCAATTTTCTTTGCCAGCTCGACGTCGGCGGCGGTCACCTTGCCGCCCGCGTCATGGGTGCTCAGCGCGACGTCAACCTGGTTGTACACGTTGTGAAGGTTCGGGTGGTGGTTGAGCTCTTCCGCTTCGAAGGCCATCCGAACGATGAAGCCGACAGCCGTCCGGAAGTCGGCGAACTTAAAGCTCTTCCTCAGCTGATCGTCGTCGAACGCCCAGCCGTCGAGCGTCCGGAGGGCGTCGTCGATTTCGTTCCTGGATAGGGGCTGCATGGGGATCCTCGCTGTTAATGTCGATGCATTCATGTATCGGCCGCCGGGCGGCCTCGTGTCGGCTATAGCTGCACGACCCATCCGCTGTAGAAGACGACCCACACCACGAAGTATACGGGGATCAGGATCGGCAGCGAATATTTTACGATGTAGGCCACGAAGCTGGGCGCATCCACGCCGCTGCTCTCCGCGATCGCCTTCACCATGAAGTTGGGCGCATTACCGATATACGTCATGGCGCCGAAGAACACCGCCGCCACGGAAATAGACTGCAGGAACACCCAGGAGTCCGGATGAGCCGCTTCGGGCAGGGCCATCTCGACGACCTGCGCTGCGCTGTTTACGTCCAGACCGAACTTGCCCATCGCCGCGGCGAGGAAGTTCAGATAGGTGGGGGCATTGTCGAGGATGCCTGACAGCATTCCGGTCGCCCAGTAGAACATCCCTACCGTGAGCGCCTCGGAATTCCGGGCAGCGAACTCGCTGATCAGCTGGAGGGCAGGCTGCATCGTCGCGAAAATTCCCAGAAAGAGCCACCCCACCTCGCGGATGGGTTCGAATGTGAACTCGTTTTTCTCGAGCGCCTTCTGGTCGGCCAGCTTGAATGCGAGCACGCAGACGGTAAACATGATGACCTCGCGGATACCGAACGGCATGTGCACGTCCGCGATGTAGATCTCGGGCACCCAATCGAAAACCTGCGGATCGACAAAGACGGACAGGATGATGATCAGCACCCAGATGAAGCTCTTCTTGCCTTCGAAGGAGATCACCTTCTTCGAAGGATCGGCATCCGGGCTGACGGCCTTGTTGCGCGAATCGATCACATAGAAGATGAGCAGGAGCAGCAGGATGGTCGGCAGCCAGATGTACCAGACGTGCGTGAGCGTCCAGAAGAACGGCACGCCGCGGAGGAAGCCCAGGAACAGCGGCGGGTCGCCGATCGGCGTCAACGCGCCGCCGACGTTGGCGACCAGGAAGATGAAGAAGACGATATGGTACGGCTTCAGCCGTCCCTGATTGAGCCGCATATAGGGACGAATGAAGAGCATCGCAGCGCCCGTGGTGGCGATGACGTTCGCCACCACGGACCCGATGAAGAGCAGGACCGAGTTCGTAATCGGCGTGCCCCGTGCGTTGACATTGAGGAAGATGCCGGAGGCCGCAATGAACAGCGACGCGACGAGGGCGATGAAGGACAGATACTCCTCAATTGCATGCACCATCGCAATGGGCGAGTGCAGCACGAACAGGTAGTAGACGGCGACGAAGGCGCCGAGCGCTACGGCGTACTTGGGGTAGTGATGGTGCCAGTGATGCGGGTAGAACAGCGGACCCGTTGCAATCATCAGCAGAATGGTCATGAAGGGCAGCACCATCCAGACCGGCGGCAGGGCCCCATGGTCGTCGTCGTCCGCATCCTCCTCCGCCTCGTCCTGCACCTCCTGCGCGGCGGGGACATTCTGCCGGGTTTCGGCAACCCTCGGCGTCGGTGAGGCCTGTGCGAGCGCCGTCGGCGGCGTACTGCCTGCCAGGACCATCGCCGCCACGAAGAGCAGCGACGAAACCGCCGGGAAGGACGTAAACATAGAAGCTGTACGGCCGGGTCGCATCGTGTTCAGGGGCGAGTTGAAGGGGGAACCGAGGATCGCACAGCGGACTCCGCTGTGGGTTCGTCCGACGCCGGCTCAAGGAGCGAGGCCACTTCCTCCGCTTCATACGCCTCTAGCGCCGCTGTCTTCTTCTGCTCGATCGTTTCCAGCAAGAAGGCGGTGACCGGCTCGCTCTTCTGGAGAAAGCTGTTCGGTGCGAAACCGAGGACGAACATGAGCACGGCCAGGGGCGCCATGAGAGCGATCTCCCGGCCGTTCATATCCACCATGGACCGATTGGCCTCCTTATCGAGCTCGCCGAAGAAGGTCCGGTAAACCATCCACAAGAGATAGACCGCGGCGAGGATGACGCCCGTCGTCGCCAGTGCAATCAGCACCGGCTGTCCGACGATCTCGCTCTTGAACGCACCGAGCAGGATGAGAAACTCACCGACGAAACCATTCAGACCCGGCAGACCGGCTGACGCCAGCACCGAAAACACCATAAAAAAGGTGAGTACCGGAACGACCCTCGCGATGCCGCCGAAATCGTCCATCAGCCGGGTGTGGCGCCGTTCGTACAGCATGCCCACGAGGAGGAACAACGCGCCCGTCGACAGTCCGTGATTGACCATCTGGATGACGGCTCCCTGCATCGCCTCGGTGTTGAACGCGAAGATGCCGAGGACGACGAAGCCGAGATGGCTCACCGACGAATAGGCCACCAGCCTCTTGGCATCGGTCTGCACGCGCGAAACCATCGCGCCGTAGATGATGCCGATGACGGCAAGCACGGCGAACACCATGGCCAGGTCCTGGGAGGCGTTGGGGAAGAACGGCAGGCAGAACCGGACCAGACCGTACGTACCCATCTTTAGCAGCACGCCCGCAAGAATGACGGAGCCGCCCGTCGGCGCCTCTACGTGGGCGTCGGGCAGCCAGGTATGCAGCGGGAAGAGCGGCACCTTGATCGCGAAGGAGAGGGCGAACAGGACGAAGAGCCATCCCTGGATGCCGATCGGCGTATTGTAGGCGAGCAGCTTGTACCAGTCCGTCGTAAAGACGCCGTCGTTCACGGCATCGCCGGCCACGTACCCCAGGTACAGAATCCCCACCAACATCAGCAGCGAGCCGACCAGCGTGAAGAGCACGAACTTCACCGCGGCGTAGATGCGCCGATCTCCGCCCCAGATGCCGATGATGAAGTACATCGGGATGAGGGTGAGCTCGAAGAAGATGTAGAAGAGGAACACGTCGAAGGCGCAAAAGACGCCCGTCACGCCGGTCTGGAGCACGAGCAGGAGGGTGTAGTAGCCGCTGCGCTGCGATTCGATGTACTGCCATGAGGACAGCACGACGATCGGTCCCAGCAGCGTCGTCAGCATCACGAGCAGGAGGCTGAGCCCGTCGATGCCCACAAAGTATTTGATGTCGACGGCATCCGGAAACCAGGCCGAGCTCACGTCGGCCATCTGCGGCATGGCGGCCGTGCTGACCGCCGGATCGAACCCCACATACAGTCCGATCGACAGCAGAAACGTCAGGGTCGTGGTGCCCAGGGCCGTCCACCGAACCGCGTCGTCGCCGCGCAGCGCCATCGTTAACAACGCTCCCACCAGAGGGAGAAAGATGACTATGGACGTGAGGTAAGGGATCGACATCTATTCCGCCGGAAAGATTTACACGAAGAGCATCAGGGCCACCACGAGGACGACGCCCAGCACGATGGCCGCGGCGTAGTTCTGCACGCGGCCCGTCTGAATGTAGCGCAGGAGGCCGCTTGCGGCACCCGTGACGCGTGCCAGGCCGTTCACTGCCCCGTCGACGATGCGGGCATCGAAGGCGGCGAAGCCTTTGTCGGCCAGGCGGAGCAGAGGACGGACCACGACTTTGTCATACGCCTCATCCCAGTAGTACTTGCCCTTCCACGAGGCGTAGAGTCCTCCGAACCGCCGGCCGAGGCGGTCGTCGTAGGCCAGGCCATGTTGTCGGTAGGCCTTCATCGCGAAAAGCACGCCGCCGACGGCGATCAGCGCTCCCAGGGCGATAAGCAGCCACTCGATCAGAATGAACCCGGGGCCGTGCGCCCCGGTCACCGCTTCCGCGACGGGACCGCCGTACTCGGCGCCGAGCCAGTGATGAATCCAATTGTATTCCCCGTTCCCGATGACGGCGGGCAGTCCGAGAAAACCGCCGACGGCCGCCAGCGCGGCGAGAATCCACAGCGGAACCGTCATAACGGCGGGCGATTCGTGCGGCTTGATCCTGTCGGCCGCGGGCCAGCGCTCCTGCCCCTCGAAGGTGAGCACGTAGGAACGCATCATGTAGAAGGCGGTCAGGAAGGCGGTGATGAGGCCGAGGATCCAGACGAAGTAGGCATAGGCGTGCCCGTCGTATCCGAATTCGAACGCCTTGAAGAGAATCTCGTCCTTCGAGAAGAATCCGGCCAGCGGCGGCACGCCCGAGATCGCGAGCGCGGAGATCAGATAGGTCTTGCTGGTACTGGGCATGTACCGGGCAAGCCCGCCCATGGTGCGCATGTCCTGCGGGTCGAACGGCTTGTCGTAGAGCAGTCGGTGCTCCGGATCGGCTCCGGCGGCGTCACCGGTCAGGATGCCTTCGTGCTCCAGCCCATGCTCGACCTCGTGCATGGCGTGGATGACGCTGCCCGATCCAAGAAAGAGACAGCCCTTGAAGAAAGCATGCGTCATCACGTGGAATATCGAGACGAAAAACGCACCCACGCCCGCCGCGGCGAACATGTATCCGAGCTGCGAGACGGTCGAATAGGCGAGCACCTTCTTGATGTCGTCCTGGGTCATGGCAATCGTGGCGGCCATAACGGCCGTCAGCGCGCCGACGACCGCGATGACGGCCATCATGGTCGGCGCGCTGAGAACCAGCGGAGAGAGCCGGGCGAGCAGATAGAGACCGCTCGTGACCATCGTCGCCGCATGGATGAGCGCCGACACGGGCGTCGGCCCTGCCATCGCGTCGGGCAGCCACGTGAAGAGAGGAATCTGGGCGCTCTTGCCGGTGGCACCGATGAAGAGCAGAAGCACGGTCCAGTTCACCACATTCTGCGGCAGCGTGCCGGCCGCCTCGAGGATAGGCCCGAAATCGAGCGTACCGAGCTGCTGATAGATCACGAACATTGCCATCAGGAAGGCGAAGTCGCCCACCCGGTTCATGATGAACGCCTTGTTCGCGGCCGCACTGTTCTCGAGATCCGTGTACCAGTATCCGATCAGAAGGTATGAGCACAAGCCGACGCCTTCCCAGCCCAGAAACAGCACCGGCAGGTTGTCTGCCAGCACCAGGTTCAACATGGCGAAGATGAACAGGTTAAGGAAGGCGAAGAACCGCCAGTAGCCGGAGTCGCCGTGCATGTACCCGATCGAATACAGATGGATGACGCCGCCGACGCCGGTGACGATCATCGTCATGATCAGCGAGAGCTCATCCACCCGGTAGGCGAACGATACGCCGAAGTCGCCGGCGGACATCCACGTGTAGACGGTCGCAATGACGGGGTCGCCCCCGTAGGTGGCAAACAGGTAGGCCGTGATGGCGAACGGGATGCCGACCATGGCCGTGGCGAGCGTGCCGATCAGCCCTTCACGGGAGCGGAGCGCCGGGACGAACAGACCCCCGAGGCCGATGACGGCAGCCCCGGCCAGGGGTAAGAGAAGGATGCAACGTACTAGCAGGTCTGTACCCATATCGGCTTGTCGTCCGGCGCCTGGGCAGCCGGCCGCTCACGTGTCGCTCCTGAAGCCTGTTGAAACTTATACTTTACGAAGGGGCAGCCGAGAATTCCCGCAGATCAAGGCGCGAGAAGCCGAGCATGAGACGTACTCACGTACGTCGCAGTGATCGGCGCGGAGCGCAATGCAGACACGAACTCGCACCGCCCCTGACCAGGGCGACCCGGCCTATGAGCGACGAGCGCAGCGAGTACACGTGGGAATAACAACGGCCCTCTAGTATTTGAACAGATTGAACTCGCTGATATCGACCGTCACTTTCTTGCGGAACAGCGCAATCACGATGGCCAGACCGACGGCCGCTTCGGCGGCCGCAACGGACATCACGAAGAATACCAGGATCTGACCGGCCACGTCACCCATGGACTGACTGAAGGCGACGAGCGTCAGGTTGACGGCGTTGAGCATGAGCTCGACCGACATGAAGACCACGATCGCATTCCTCCGAAGCAGCACGCCCAGCACGCCGATCACGAAGAGGACCGCGCTCAGCGACAGGTACCAGACCAGCGTGATTTCCATTGTTATCGGTTATAGGTTGACGGGCGAAGGTTGAAGGTTGAAGGTTGAAGGTTGAAGGTTCTGAAGCGGGCACGTGGTGCAAACCGAAGAAACGTTCAACGTTCAACCTTCAACCGCTCTCAAACAAACCGCCTCTTGGCCAGCATCACGGCGCCGATGGTGGCTATGAGAAGCAGCACGCCGATGACTTCCAGCGGCAGGGCATAGACCGTAAACAGCTGCTCCCCGATCGCGTAGGCGGATCCGGATTCTGCGGCCATTTCGGGGGTCGCCGGATCCGGGAGCACGTCTAAACCGCTGGCCACCACGTACACCAGCTGCGCGAGCACCGCCATCGCGAGCAGGAAGGCCACGCCGAGCTTCCAGTCCACGGACTGCAGGTCCGGCAGCGCGGCCAGGTTCAGCAGCATGATCACGAACAGAAACAGCACCATGATCGCGCCGGCATAGACGAGAATCTGGATGACGCCGAGAAACTGAGCGTTGAGGGTGACGTACAGGACGGCGATGCAGAACAGGTTCAGTACGAGCCAGAGCGCACTCGAGACGGGATTCCTGGAAACAATGAGTCCGATTCCCGCGGCGACGGCAACGGCTGCAACGAAAAAGAAGAGGATCTGGGCGAGCATAGATGCGGACTGACTGCGATGGCGCGGCCGCGGTTGGTCACATTTCCACACAGCAGAAAAAGGTAGATAAATCGCCACGCTAGGGCAAGGCGCAGTCCC
>CAZXHQ010000100.1:0-9994 GCA_964640145.1 uncultured Rhodothermales bacterium
CGGCCCCGGTGTCGTTGAACTCGGCGATCCAGTCCATATCTTCGTCGCCCGTCCCCCACACTCCGGTGACGTACGCGGGTCGCTCTTCGAGTGGACCGTACGTCCGCTCGAAGACCGCCACGTCGTAGTTGGCCTGAACGTAGGCGCGAATGGCATCCTGTCCCTCGATCTGCTGGCCCGGACCGCTGTCGCGCCGCTCGTCCGTGATGCCGTCTCCGTCGTCGTCGATGCCGTTGAAGGCGTTGCCGGGCGTTTCGAGATAGGCGTACCCGAGATAGCCGGTGGGTTCACAATTGGACTGGAGGCCGACGCCGCGTCCCCCCTTGTCCCACGTATAAACCAGGTTGAGACCGAAGTCACGGTTGTAGAACGCATTGTCGTCGTCGCTTTCGGCGACCCCGTCGCAGGAGCGCGCCGACCCGCCGACGCCGGAGTCCATATAGAGACCGAAGAGGATGTCCTCGTAGGTCGTCGTGCCCTCGTTCACGATGTCGTAGTGCCAGAAGATCACATTCTGAGCCTGCGGGTTGGCCCACTGAAAGCCCCGTACCTCGACGCGCAGTCCGAGCCCACGGCGCGTTCTGTCGCGGGAGTCGGGATAAAAATTCCAGGCGTCGTAAAGCTGGTCGTCCATCACGAAGTACGACTCCTGGTCGGCGTTGGGCCGCTTCCCGAAGAACCCGTTCCAGGAACCGCACCATCCCGGATCGTCGGGGTCGTCGATCTTGTCGTACCAGCAGTCTTCAGGATTGGATGAGGGGTCGAGGCTGCCCGAGGCGTTCGTGGCCCCCGGCCAGGTTCTCGCGTCGTTGCTGAGCGCGATGGATCGGCCCTGGTTGATCGTGGGATCCGATTCGGCGTATCCGGGCCGCGGTTCGAAGCGCATGATCCGGTTCGAGATCGGGCTCCGGGCCTGACGCTCCCGGTAGCCGGTGAGCATGACGTAGGCTTCTCGGCCGTTTTCCTGCGTGATGCGCGCCAGCACGAACGGCGTGACCCCATCGGAATAGTTCACGCCGGATCCTTTCGGGACCTCCATGGAGTGGAAGATGCTCAGGTCGGGGTTGACCTGGAAATCGCCGACCATTCCGTAGTTGTAGAAGACGGTGCGGATCCGATTGGCGTCGTGGATGCCGGACCGCTCCGCGTCGATGGACCCGCGCCACTGGGGCGGTACGACGGGTTCCAGTTCCTGTCCGTACGAAACGGCTGGACGAGCGGCGAGAGCAGCCATCCACAGACAGGTCGACAGGACGATACGTAGCGTAGGCGTCCTCATCACTGCACGGTCCCCCTCAGCGATACGCCGATTTCGATGCGTCGCGGCGGACTCAGGCGTCCTGGACTGGGATTGCGCTGCTGTGTCGGATCCAGCGTGTAGAACGGGCTGCCGGTGTCCGGATAGACGAACCCGTTCGTAAAGTGCTGGTCGAAGAGATTGAAGATGCGCGCGAAGCCCGTCCACTCTATTCCTCCGAGCTCGAAGAACTTCTCGAGTCGGAGATCGACCGTGGAGTAGGCCGGCTTGCGTCCGGAGTTATCTTCCAGATCCGCGCCGAACCCCGTGCTGATCGACGGGGTGTAGGGCTGGCCGCTGGCGACGCGGACGATCCCCGTGATCGCGAAATTGCTCGGTACGAACCAGATCACCGTCCCATTGAGCGTGTGTCGCTGATCCCAGTCGAAGGGCACCTGACGCGGGCGCGGATCCTCGCCGGCCGCCGCACGGTTGGCCGTCTCCCGCGGGTCGCTGGCGTTGCCGACGGCCGTCTGCAGCGTATAGTCCAGACTCGTGCTGATCGATCCCGGACCTCGCTGGTCGAGCGCAAGGGTAAAGCCCCGCACGCCGCCGAAATCGATGTTGGTCATGCGCGCATATTCGGCCGCCGTATAGGTCTGCACGAACTCGACGCCGAGCAGGTCGCGGACGTCCTTGTAGAAGAGGCTCAGGTCGAGCCCGAGGAACCTTGTGACCTCCGACTTGAAGCCGAACTCGTACTGGGCGGTGAACTCCGGTTTGAGATCGGGATTGCCCATCACGCCGTAGCTGACGGCGCCCGCTTGAAGATCCTCCAGCACCGAGTAGTCCGAGTTGCTGAACATGGTGCCCAGGCCCGGCATCTGATAAAAATGGCCGTATGAGAAAAAAAGCGAGGCCCGATCGAGGATTGGAAAGGAAATGCCGACCCGCGGCGCGAGGCGGAGCTTGGCCGTCGTGGGTTTCGAGGTAGACGGCGGCGCTCCCTCGATGGAATTGGCCGGGTTTGCCAGATCGCCTGGGACCGTCGTGTTGGCATCGAAGTACTCGAGCCGCACGCCGGCGCGTACGCGCAGGTCGCTCCACTCGACGCGGTCCTGGACGAAGGCGGCAGCCTGGACCGGGTCGTATGCCTTCACCTGGGCATCCAGCGTATCGCGGAGGACGCCGAGAACCTGAACCCCGTCGATGACGGTGGACACGATCTGGCCGGGCGATCCGAACTCCAGCGCCGAGCTCTGAAACTCGAGGCCCGCCTTTAAAAGATGGGAGCGCGTCGCCTGCATCGTCACGGCGGCTTTTCCGACGTAGGAGTTCGTGCGCTGGACGAACCGCCCGAGGTCGACGCCCTGGACGATTGCTCCTTCCTCGAAGTTGGCGTCGCCGCGCGGCTGGCCGGGCTCGTTGTAGGGCGAATCCTCGGGCAGCGCATACCGTGTGCCTGCGTTCGGGGGCGGCGTGCCCAGATCGTCGTATTTCATATCACGCCGATCGAAGAGGTTCTGCCGGAGGCTGACCTCGTAGAAGAGCCGGTCCGACAGGGTGTGCGTCCAGTCCAGCCCGTGTACGATCGAGAACTGCTTCGCCGTTGTAGTACCTTCCGGATTCAGCCGGAAGCCGTGGTTGTAATTTCGGCGCTCGATGCGGTTGGAGATCGCCTGGTAGCCCACCTGAACGTTGTTCAGCGACCGGTTGGTGATCTTTGCCAGCCAGGACCAGTTCTTCTCGAAATCCATCGGGACGAGGGCGCTGTCGCCGGTGGCATTAAAGATCCGCTCCTCGAAGTCGTTCTCGTCGGTCGGCATGAAGGCCCGCAGGCCGGTTAGATAGCCGAGATCGACGAAACGCTGCCCGTTCACCAGAAACGTCGTATTGGGCAGCACCGGCACCGGGCCGCTCAGGCTGCCTTGATAGTTCTGACGGGCCTGCGGATCCACGTTGCTGACGTAGGGGAAGAGCGCTACCGTTCGACGCTCTTCGAAGCGGTCGATCACCGTCATCGAGTCGTTACCCGGACTCAGATAATCGCCCATGTAGACCTCCCCGGAGAATTCGTAGCGCTCGTCGACGCCCGTTCGGAGCACGGCGTTCACGACGCCGCTCATCGCCTGGCCGTACTCGGCGTCGAACGTCCCCTGGATGACCTGCACTTCCTGAAGCACGGATCGATCGAGCTCGAGCGTCGAGGAATTGTCGTAGGGATTGTTGACCGAGACGCCGTCGACCTGGTACTGCACCTCCCCGGACCGGCCGCCCCGGAAGTGTCCGTCGACCACGCCCGCCTGGAGGTTGACTATGTCGTCGAGCCGCTGTACAGGCAGGACGGCGATGTCTTCGCGTGAGAGCGTAGACATCGAGCTGGTCAGCGCCACGTCGATGATGGGCCGCTCGGCGGTCACGACGACCTCTTCTCCCTGGATTACTTCTTCGCTCAGGGCAGCATCGAGCGTAGTGGTCTGATTGGACGCGATGCGGACGTCCTCGACGAGCCTCGTCTGGAAGCCGACGATGCTGAAGCGCACCGTGTAGGTTCCCGGGGGGATCTGCAGGATCGTGTAATAGCCGTCACCGTCGGCGGCCGCTCCGAGCGTGGTTCCGACCACGAGGGCGGTGGCGCCCGGGAGCGGGTTTCCGTTCTCGTCGGTGATCGTACCGGCAAGTTTCCCCGTCTGCGCCCAGGCGGTCGATGCGCCCGCGAACCACAGCACGAGGCAGCACAGAGACGCCCCTCGTCGTATTCGGTCTGGTATTGGCATGATGCTCGGACGCTTCCGTGGGCCGGGCGGAGGTAGGCACCTCCGCCCGCCCGCATCACGTTACTTGATGAGGACCATGCGGCCCACCTCGCTCACCGTCGACGTTCCCGCTTCGTCCGTCAGCTGGACGCGGTAGAAGTAGGCGCCCGAGGCGAGGTGGCCGGCGTCGAGCTGCAGCTCATGGCGACCTGCCGACTGCATCCCCGTCTCGACGGTCGTCACGCTGCGCCCCAGCGCGTCGAAGACGTGAACGCTCACGCTTCCGGACTGCGGAAGGCGGTAATGCAGCGTCGTCGATGGATTGAACGGGTTGGGATAGTTGCCGTCAAGCCGAATCTCTCCAGGGAGCTCGTAGACGTCGCTTTCCCTGGCGACGTTTACGTTTGCATCCAGATAGCCGTAGATGCTGGCTCCCGAGCCGCCGCGTTCCGTGATGATCCACGTACGCGTCGCGTAGCTGTCGTTCTGCGACTCCAGGAAGTCGCCGTCGAGGAAGTTCATCGCGGTCCAGAGCTTGCCGTCGCCCAGGCCCTCCGGATAGTTCAGAACCTCTTGCAGATCGATCGCAATCTCGATCTGGTAGCCCTCGTCAACGTCGGAGGGGTCGGCGGCCGTCGAACTCCCCTTGAGCGACACGGCGGCCTGCAGTGCTGACGGGTTCTCCTGATTTACCATAAGGGCGTCGGATCCGTACCGTACGGCACCGGTGGAATCGACGCTGAAATCGAACCGCTTCGTGGCGAGCGTGCCCTGCGTCGTCAGGCTGTCTCGGTCGCGAAGGAAGAGGTAGATGCCGTCCATGCCCCCCTCCGCCGACGTGCCGCTCACGGCCTGGTCATCCACGTCGAGCCCGACGTAGAGCATTTCGTCCTTGAAGAACATCTTGAACCGCGCGATGGACGGATCGACGACGATGGCCTGATTATCGTCGCCGTTAATGTCCGGTCGAAAATAGAAAACGTAATACTTCGCGATCTCGGGATTCTGGTTGATCAGCTCCTGGTCCGGCTGATATTGCACGTAGAACGACGGCTCGACGCTTTCCCAGACTTCTTCGGCAAGGCTGCCGTCGATCGTGGGATCCTCGAAGCCGGCGCCGCTCGGGATAGTGAATTCCGGCTCCGTGACCTCGGGCGCGTCGCTATTGACGGTCACGTCCGGCGCGCCGACGATGTAGGCTGCGCCCTCGTTGAAGTTGTTGCCCCACTGGTTTTGCCACCAGACTCGAGAGAGGTAGTTTGTGTCCTCATCGACCGGCCAGGCGAAATCGTGGTCCTGCAGGGCGATGTTCCAGGCCATCTTGTCGCCGTCGGCCTGCGTGAAGTCGTACCCGAGAGCGGCTGCGTCTAGGCGCATCTCGATGACGTACCCGGTATCGTCACCGTGCGTGTCGTCGTTCGTGATGCCGTCGATGGTTGTAGCGGCGTCCCAGACGGCTACGTTCTCCTCGTCCCTCGGCTCCGTCGCGTTCGGCCCACCGTAGAAACCGTGCAGGCGAGGTCCCACGCCGGGCAGCGGTTGACCGCTGCCTACGAGCTCACCATTGTCGTACGTCGTACTCGCGTCGGTCGTGTCGGCTCCGTTCCACCAGGAGATGAAAAACTCGGTGCGGTTACCCTGAAAGAAGTTCGTTGTGGGGATGCCCGCCTCGTCCGTGCGCTCTTCGATGAAGCGCGCGCGGTCCAGAATATTCATGATGAGCCCGTCCATGCCCCACAAGCCTGTCGCCCCGCCGATGGACTGATCGCGAACGTCCGCGCCGAGCCAGATCGTATTGCCGTCCCGGAGGAGGTAGATCGTTCCGTCGTTCGGGTCGGAGGGTTCCGCAAGCGCCGGATTCCCTTCCGTGCGCTGGCCGCTTCCCGGTATGGGGTGGTCGCCGTTCCAGACGAGATCGATGGTTTCGGCCTGTTGCCAGACCGGCTCGTTGAGCTCGCCGTCGAGTGTCATTTCCGCCCCGTCCACGTCGCGCGCCCAGATGAGGTCGACGCCGTTTCGTACGTCCTGGGCCTGTGCCGTGATCGTCGCTCCAAGCAGCAAGCATATGAATGCGAGCGACATCGTAGTAACTCTTGCTCTCATCGTGGTCCCTCCGTTTTTCGATAAATAATGAGAATGGTCGGATATTCTTCGCGGGGCGGCGTGCTCACGTCTATCCGCAAAGGGATCCTTCAAGCGGAAGTACAGGGTCGGAGCGCCCTCACGTCGACCTCCGGTTCGGCTTCAGAAGCGCTTCCGGCTTAAACGGAAACGTGTACTGCTGCGGGCATCGGTCTCGCCGTTCTCGTACGGCGACATGGATCGATCGCGGATGTGCCTGTAGACCCTCATACCTTAAGATTTCCGGGCTGCTTTGTCAAGGCCACTCCGGGTCCGAGACCTCCAGGTAACGAGAACCGTGAGCTTTCGTCCGGGCGAGGCGGCGATCGGTCTGCCCGAGCGGAGCCCGAACTCCGAAACGCATGGTAGTATGCGAGTTCTTCAATTACTATCTTGCGCGCAGGAATGTCGTGCACGTCTGCGCCCCGTTCGTGCACTTCGGAAGGCCCGCTCACCACGAACCTGGGAGACCGTCATGCTTCGTACCCGCTACCTCGTTCCAGCTCATCTCATTCTAGCCGGCATCATCTTGGTCGTGCCTGTCCGAGCCCAGGATGCCGACCGCGCCGTCGAAGACGGCGGCATCGCCGCGGCAGGCTGGTCGGGCATGCTCGATCAGAACGCCGACGGTCTCGAGAATGCCAGACTCGCCATGGAGGGCGAGGCGCTTCACGTGACCACAGGGCCGAACGTGACCTACTGGCAGGAGGACGCCGCGGCGAGCGGCGATTATACGGTGTCGGCCACCTTTACCGAGCCCGAATACATGAACCTGAACGATCATCCGCATCCATACGGCATCTTCGTCGGCGGTAACGACATGGGCACCGAGGAGGCCAGCTTCCTGTACTGCGCCGCCTACGGCAACGGCTCGTTTATCGTGCGCGGCTTCGGCCCCGAACCGTTTCAGTTGAACGGCCGCCGCGCCGAAGCGCATGAGGCCGTCAACAAGGCGGAGGGCGAGGGCGAGCCCGTGACGCAGGAGATCGCCCTTTCGGTCGAAGGGGACCGGGTCGCATGCTCCATCAACGGCACAGTCGTCGCCTCCTACGAAAAGTCGGACGTCGTCGGCGAGGGAAGGTTGAACTCGACGGACGGGATCTACGGGATTCGGTTCGGACACAACACGGAAGGGCTCGTGCGGGACCTGACTCTCACCACGGACGAATGAGAGGTCGTCCGGCGCTCGGCATCACTCGCCGTGTTCGGCCGGAAGCGTGACGATGAAGGTCGATCCCTCGCCGGGCCTGCTGTGCACGGTGATGTTGCCTTTGTGGCTTTCGGCGATGCGCCGGCAGATGGTAAGCCCCATCCCGGTTCCTTCCGAAGGGCCGCGGTCGTTCAGGCGCTCGAACGGCGCGAAGATGCGATCGACGTATTTCTCGTCGAAACCGATACCGTTGTCCTGGACGACGATCCGACAGACGCACCGGCCCGACTCATCTTTCTCGAGCGATCCGCGGATGCAAATGACCGAATCTACGTCCGGTCGAGAGTACATGAGGGCGTTCTCGAGAAGATTTTCGAGCAGCTCGTGCATCTGGCGTGGCACGGCGTCGACCTCCGGAAGGTCGTCGACGTGGACGGATGCGCCGGACTTCGTGATGGCGGGTTCGAGGCTGCGCACGACGTCTAGCGCGACGGCGTGTAGATCGACCTTGCGGACGGAATGCTCGTGCGAGGTCACGCCCGAGAAGGCCATCAGGTCGTTGAGCAGGCGAGCCATCCGCTCCGCGAGCCGGTAGATGCGCCTGGCGTAGAAGCGTCCGTTTTCATCCAGAACGTCGCCGTATTCCGCCTCGAGCAGGTCTGCGAATGATCGAAGCTTGCGGAGCGGTTCCTGCAGGTCGTGCGAGGCGACGGTCGTGATCTCCTGAAGCTCTCGGTTCGACGACTTCAGCTCGAGGTTGAGTCGTTCGAGCTCGGCCGTGCGCTGTTTTACCCGTGCTTCGAGCGACGTGCTGAGCTCCCGCAGACTCTTGCGCTCGGACTCGAGCTCCCGAACGAGACGCTTCCGAGCTTCTTCCGCTTCTTTTCGCTCCGTTACGTCGGCTACGAAGATGGTGCACTTCGGCTCGTCTCGCCACTCGAAGGAGCTCCACACGACCGAGACGGCTACCGCCCGGGCATCGACCGTGAGGCCGGTCGTCTCGACGCCCGGCGGGCGCATCTCGTTCCCGTCGATAGTGCTCGAAGCCAGGTCGATGGAAGGAATGAACCGGGTGACGTGGCGCCCCGCCGCGGCGCTCGCGGGCACGTTGAAGATGCGTTCGGCGGCTGCATTGAACGTCTCGATGCGGCCGTCCGTATCCACCACGATGATGCCTTCCGCAGCGGTGTCGAGAATGGTGCGCTGCCGGCGTTCCTCGTCTTCGAGAAACTGGATCTGTTCTTGAATCTGGTGTTCCATCGCCTCGAAGGAACGGGCCAGCAGTCCGATTTCGTCGTCACGGTCGACGGGAAGGTTCACGGCCCGTTCGTCGCTTCCGAACGACGCAACGGCCGTCGAAATCTTGCGGATGGGATTCGTGATGTATCTGGACGTCGACAGCGCGAGCAGGATGGCCGCCAGGCCCAGAAGCAGCGTGATGAGGGCACTGCTGTTGCGGACGGATCGGACGCCTGCCAGGATAGTTTCGTGCGGTTCGCTGACCCCCACCACCAGGTACGGCGTACCCGCTCCGCCGATGAGAGCCACGTTCTCAAAGTAAGCGATTCCCCGTGAGCCGTCCTCGAGGCGCGAGTCGAACAGGCGGACGCTCGTCGTCGAGCCGTCGAACAACGGGAGGAGCTCCGGAAACAGGTCAACCAGTCGCGTGGAATCGCGGACGGATAAGGAAACGCGTTCTGCCGAGTGAGCGTGCAGCAGCTCGCCCTCCTTTCCTGCAATGTACAGCGTCTGGTTGCTGCCGACCAGCGTATTCATCGACTCGGTGACGGACTTGAAATCTACGGTGACGGCGACGATGCCGAAGATCTCACCGCTCTCTGCATGAACGGGAGTGCTGATTCGAACGATGGGAATGCCGCTGTGCCGGCCGTCCACTTCGTCCTTCCACATGACGTCGGATACGTACACGCCGCCGGGCGGCAACTCGCGGGCCTCCTCCATGAAGGAGACTCCCTCGAGCGACCGGAAGGTCGCGACATCCGCGAACGTGACCTGTTCGCCGTCGCGTTCGACCCGCACGAGCTCGCGCCCCTCGTCTCCGATACCGACGAAGCGCGCCTGGAGGTACTCGGGACGACTCTCCAGGAAGGCGCGAAACGTCTCGGCCAGCTGCACGCCCCACTCATCGTCGCGAATCGACCACATCGGATCGAGCCCGCGCAGCATGCGCGCCCTGACGATACCCTGTACGGGCGGCGTGCGCGCGAGAAAGCGGACATCGTTGCCTACGGCGTCCAGCGTTCCCCACGTGCGCACGGTAACCGTTTCCGCCGTGTGCGCCAATCCATTCGACGCCGCCTGCATGAGCGAATCCTGAGCGCCGCGGTAGACGAGGTAGCCGACCGTGGCGGTGGCCACCAGGACCACCAGCGAGCTCAGGACCGCGACGCGCGTTGCTATTCCACCCATGTCGTGCGGCTTCAGCCGTGAGGAGCTGGATAAAAGAGATGCGAAATTTGTATGGGTTTGAACCTACGAAATCCAGTCTCCATATGGTATCCGTCGAACATGCAATCGTAGGCGGCGCAACGTCCACTTTGCATTCGCGCCGTGGAGGTCGCGGCGCCTTCGTCGCCCTGCGTCGGAGGTGCGCCTCCGCCGACGGCCGAAGGCGTGGCCGCCGGGGAAGGGAGGACCGTGCGGTCGAGACCTGCCGGGCTCACGTCGATTCGAGCGTGTGCACCGTGCGGTACTCGTATCGGTCGGCAG
>CAZXHQ010000101.1:0-9866 GCA_964640145.1 uncultured Rhodothermales bacterium
CGAATCTGGTCGGCATGCACGCGGCACCGCTCGCTGAAGCACTCCTGCTCCTGGATGACGATATCCTCGGTGCTCCGTGCCTGGATAAGCACGATTCGAATGTCGGTTAAGACAGCCATGAACTCCTACAGCAGGTAACGGTACGCCAGCAAATCGGCGAAGTGCTCCTTCATCGTCCGATAGAACCGATGAAGTGGAAGGCCGACTACGTTGTAGTAGTCCCCGTCGATCCGGCTGACGAACAGGGCCCCCCGGTCGTCCTGAATTCCGTAGCCGCCCGCCTTGTCCATGGGCGAGCCGGAGGCGACGTACGAGGCCACTTCGTGCTCCTCCATCGGAGCGAACGTAACGTGGGTTCCCTCGTGCGCGCACACCGTCCGCTCGGATGCCGGGTGGACGAGCGCGATGCCCGTATAGACGGTATGCGTCGCTCCGCTGAGCCGGCGCAGCATGGCGGCGGCTTCCCGTTCGTCAGCCGGTTTGCCGAGAATCTCGCCGTCGAGCACGACGATCGTGTCGGCGCCCATCGTCAGCGCCTCCCGGTGACGGCCGGCCACGTCGCGAGCCTTCATCATCGCCAGCGACTCTACGACGCGGTCCGGCGTGAGATCCGGGGGTACGATCTCCTCCACGTCGCTGGCGTCGACGTCGAACTGCATGCCGATGCGCTCGAGCAGACGTCTGCGACGAGGGGACCGGGATGCAAGGACGAAGGGCACGGCCAGGTTCATGAACGCCGGGAAATCAGTGCAACAACAACGGTGAGCATGGCCGCCGCGAGGGCGACCGGAGACACCCAATCGCCGAACGTCAGGTACGGCGTCCGCCCGCCTCCGATCTGCACGACGCCGAGGGCGGCTTCTCGTTCCATCCAACCGATCCGGCCGTCGATGGCTCCGCCGGGTCCGACGACCGCGGAAATCCCCGACACCGACACCTGCACGACCGGCATTCCCGTTTCGACGGCGCGCAGGCGCGTAAACGCCAGGTGCTGTCGGTAGCCGAACGACGCACCCCACCACCCGTCCTGCGTGATCGTCACAATGAGGTCCGCACCGCGACGGGCATAGGCCCGGGCCGCATCGTCGAAGAGGGTTTCGAAACAGATAAGTACGCCGAACCGCGCCTCCGGGATCTCCATCAGGTCGCCGGATCGCCCGCGCGCGTACCCCGGTACGCCGCCGGATGGTACGGCAAGCCGGCGCACCCACGGCCAGCGGTCCTGAAACGGGACGTGTTCGGCGAAGGGCACCAGCCGGCGCTTTCGGTAGACGAGGCCGGGCCGGCTGGGGCGAAGAAGGCGTGCGGCATTGTAGAAGACCGCCGTGCCGGAGGGCGACGTCCCCGAGGCGATCTCGCCGGTGAGCACGGGCACCTCGTGCGCATCCACCCAGCCCTGAACGCGCCGTCGGGTGGGGACGTCGCCGGGGGGAAGCGATGTCTCGGGCCAGACGACCAGGTCGACCCCGACGCCTGTCCTACGGACCCTCGCCGCGATCGTATCGGAGAGGGCGAGCAGTACGTCGACCCGGCGGACGTCGTCGAGATCCGCCCACTCGTCGGCCGGGATGGCCGGCTGGACGAGTCCCACACGGAGGCTCCGCTCCGGAGATACGTCGGTTCGAGGCCACACTGCGGCGATCACGGCGCACAGTCCCAGCGCCGCCGCCGTCAGGGTCGCGCCGCGCCGGCGCTCGATGAGAAAGAGGCAAAACACGTTCATCGCGAGGACGAAGGTGGTGAGCAGCGGCACACCGCCGATGCGCGCCAGGCTGCTGATGGGCGCGAAGTCTGCCTGCGTGTGACCAAGCAGCGTCCAGGGAAAGGCGAACGGTCCGCGACGGAGCCCCCACTCCATCAAGACGAACAGAGCCACGAGTGCAGCGGCAGCCGCCGGCATGCCGGTCCGCCGCCGGAGCAGATGGGAGAGGCCAAAGGGAACCGCCATCCACATCGGGACGACGAGCAGGGGCGGGAAGGACAGGAGCGCCGTCTCCGCGTTGATGTGAAAAAGCGGCCAGTGAAACGCAATCGCAAAGGTGCCCAGAAACGTGCCGTACGCATCGAGGAAGGCCGACCGGGACGACGCCTCCTCCGTCCAGAGCAGCAGAAGCGGCACCAGGGCGATCCACGCCAGCGGGGCGAACGGAAACGGAGGGAAGCTCAGCCCCAGCATGGTCCCGCCGAGCAGCACGAGGGCCGCACGTCGGCGGCGAGGACGTCTCGATGCTATGTTGGAGGGGGTCTGCGTCACGAGCTTGCGGCGATTTGACTCGACGTGAGCGGGGCGCTAATTTGCTTCACATACATGCACTTCGTCCTCGGCCCGGACATGACCGTAGTAACCGTTTGCAATCACAAAGGAGGCACGGGGAAGACGACGTCCGTCATGCACCTTGCTGCCGCCATGGGAATGAGCGGCTACCGCACGCTGGCGGTCGATCTGGACCCTCAGTGCTTCCTGACGCACATGCTGGGCGTGGACGAGCCGCCGGAGAGGCGGTCGTCGGCCATGATCTTCGACGCTGACGTCGGCCTTCGAGCCATCCCGGTGCACCCTCTCAAGAGCTTCGACCTCATCCCGTCCTCCCACGCGCTTACCCGGTTGATGCGGCGCCTGACGAAGCCGACGGACGTCTACTGGGCAAAGGAGTCGCTCGAGGAGAGCCTCGACTATGACGTGGTCCTGTTCGACACGGCAGCGGCGGTCACAGTGTACAGCCTCAGCGCGCTGGTGGCAAGTGACTTCATGGTGATCCCCGTGACGCCGGAGTACCAGCCGGTCGTCGGCGCGGAGCAGACCGTACGGACCTCCGACCTCGTTCGGCAGCGCCTCAATCCCGACCTGCGGGAGCCCTCCTTTCTATTCACGCAGGTGGACTTCCGCAAGAACAGCCATTGCGCCTACCGGCAGTACCTGCGAGGCAAGTACGGCTCTCAGATCATGCGGAGCATTATCCGCACCAGCACGGCGGTCTCGCAGACGCGCTGCGACGGATCGACGACGTTCGATCACGATCCTCATTCCCGCGGCGCCCGCGACTATGCGAACGCGACCGACGAGCTCCTGCGGCGGATGAAGGTCGGCGAACCGGACGCCGCCCTGCGAAAGGAACCGGCCGAGCAGCGCGGCGAGGCGCCCCCGCCTGGCCACCTTCGCAAGGTAGGGTCCTGAGTTCATGCGACGGGAGCTCTCCCTTTTTCTCCTCTTCACGGCGCTCACGGCAGGTACCCTCCTCGTCCTCGGCACGCGCCTGACCGGGCTCCCACCCTTCGGAGCCCTCCTGGATCCGGTCGACGGTCTCTACCGCACCGCCCGCCAGACGGATCGCGTTCCCCCCTCGCAGATCCGGCTCCCCGGCCTCTCCGCTCCGGTCCGGGTGGCGTGGGACCTCCGACGCGTGCCGCACGTCTTCGCCGAGACGGATCTCGACGCCGTCGCGGCGCTCGGCTACGTGGTGGCGCGCGACCGCCTCTTCCAAATGGACTTCATCGGACGGGCCGCGTCGGGACGGCTCGCCGAGGCGCTCGGCCCGGCGGCGGTTCCCGCCGACCGGTTTCTGCGATCCACGGGTATGGAACGGGGCGCGCGCCGCAATCTCGAACGGATACGGCGCGCCGACGGGGAGGAGCTGGCCCTGCTCGACGCATATTGCCGCGGCGTGAACGCCTACCTGCGTACGCTCGACTGGGCGGACCTGCCTTTCGAATTCCGTCTTCTCGGCTACCGTCCGGATGCCTGCACGCCGCTGCTTCCCCTCCGCGTGCTTCAGTACATGAACTACGACCTCACGTATCGGACGGACGACGCCGGCTACGGCCTGATGAAGGAACGCCTCGGAGAGGACGCCTTCCGGCTGCTCTACCCCGCCGAGCCGCGCTACTCGGTGCCGATTGTCCCTTCCAGCCATGAGCCGTCCGAGGCCCGCGAATCAGCCCTGCCCGCCGAACGGGCCGAGCCGGCACTGCACCGCGGCGGCGCCTCGTCTCTGTCGAGCCTGCTCGAAGGGTACCGGCCGGGAAAAGGGTCAAACAACTGGGCCGTCTATGGCGAACGCTCGAGCACGGGACGGCCGATCCTGGCCGGCGACGTGCATCTGAGCGTCACGCTGCCGGCCATCTGGTACGAAGTCCACCTCGTCACGCCCGAGATGAACGTATACGGCGTCACCGTGCCCGGGGCACCCGTGCCCATCGAGGCATTCACGGAGAACGTTGCATGGGCCTTCACGAACACGGCGGCGGATCAGATCGACCACTACCGGCTGGACGTGGATTCGTCGACCCGTACCTATCGTTTCGAGGGTGCCCGGCGCCGGCTGGAAGCGGTTCCCGACACGATCCTGGTCAACCGCTCCGATCCGATCGTCGACACGCTGTACTACTCGCACTGGGGACCCGTCGTCGAGCGGGAGGACCGGTGGACCGCCGTTCAGTGGACCGCGCACGACACGAGCCGAACGCTGGCCGCGCTCTGGGAGATGAACCACGCGCGTCATCATGCCGATTTCCAGGCTGCGCTGCGCAAGTGGGATACGCCGATGCAGAATATTCTGTATGCGGATAGGGAGGGAACCGTCAGCATGCGCTCGACCGGATACCTGCCGGTGCGATCGGGCGGGACCGGAGCCGGGCTTCTGGACGGGTCCAGCCGTGCAGGAGCCTGGATCGGACGAGTGCCCTTCGAGGAGCTGCCCTTTGCGGTGAATCCGGAGCGGGGCTATCTGACGTCCACCAATCAGAAGCCCACGGACGCCGCCTATCCCCATTACCTCGGTCACGACTGGGGACGCACGTATCGGTCGATCCGCATCGACACGCTCCTGCGGCGGCAGTCCGCGCACTCGCCGGCCGATCTGCGCCGCTACCAGGCGGACGTGCACGCCGTGCAGCGCGACTTTTTCGTGCCGCTTCTGGACACGCTCGGCGGGCTGGCGGGCCGAGCCGAAGCCCTGCGGGACGTCCTGTCGCGGTGGGACGGCGAGATGGGGGTCGATCGACGCGAGCCGATCGTTCTGCACTTCTTCCTCGATGCACTAGCGGAGCTGACGTGGGACGAAGACGTCTTCGGGCCGCAGCTGGTGGACGAGCAAGGGAATATGGTCGACCGTCCGATCCGGCCGCCGCGCCCGGACGAGACCAGCATCTACTATCTCCTTACGGAGGTTCCCTCGTCAGCGTGGTTGGATCTCCGCGCCACGCCGCTGGGCGAGCGGGCGCCGGATCTGCTGCGCGCGGCGCTCGACACGGCGGCGGCACGCCTGGAGCGCCGCTACGGCAGCGGCAGCGAGGCGTGGCGGTGGGGACGCCGGCACCGGATCCGCTTCAATCACCTCATCGGCGGGCTCGCTCCGCTCGGACGAGGGCCTTTCGAGTATCCCGGCTACGACGAAACACTGTCGCCCGGCGCCGATACGCTCGTGACGCACAGCGCGAGCTGGCGCATGGTGGTCGACTTCGCCGGGCCGAGGCCGCGCGGGGCGGGCGTATACCCGGGAGGGCAGAGCGGCGATCCGTTCAGCCGTTTTTACGATCTCCATCTGCCTGCCTATCTCGGATTCGAATATTATGACCTGCTGAAGCCTCGCCTGCCGTCCGACCTCGGCGACGAGCAGGTACTGCATCGTTCGGAGCTGCATCCGTCCGCCCGGTGACGCGACCATGTCCGACCCGTCCATCCGTCCCGACCAAGACAGCGAGAAGCGATTCACCAGCCGGCTGGGCCTGCTTCTGAGCGTCCTGGGCATTGCGGTCGGTACCGGCAATATCTGGCGCTTCCCGCGCATCGCCGCGCAGAACGGCGGCGATGAGGGGGCCGGCGCGTTTCTGATCGCCTGGATCATCTTTCTCTTCGCCTGGAGCATTCCCCTCATCATCGCCGAATACGCCATCGGGCGGCACGGGCGGAAGGGCGTCGTCGGTTCGTTCATCAAGGCGGCGGGTCGCCGCTTCGCGTGGATGGGCGCATTCGTAGCCTTCGTCGCGACGGCGATCATGTTCTATTACTCGGTGGTCGCAGGATGGTGCGTCTACTACTTCATGGCCATGGTGTCCCGGCCGCTTCCGCTGAGTCTGGAGGGCGCGACAGGGGTGTGGGAAGGATTTCAGTCGGGTGGGCTGCCGCTGCTCTTCCACGCGCTGGCCATGGGTGGGGGCATCGCCGTTGTGGTGCGGGGCGTCTCCTCGATCGAACGCGTAAATAAGGTGCTCATACCGACCCTGTTCGGCATCGTCCTGCTGTCGGTCGTGCGTGCGGTGACCCTGCCCGGCTCCGGCGCAGGGCTCTCCTTTCTGTTCACGCCGCAGCTCGATCTGCTGGCTCGCCCGTCGATCTGGTTGGAGGCGCTGACGCAAAATGCGTGGGATACGGGTGCAGGATGGGGGCTCATCCTCACCTACGGCGCGTACATGCAGCGGCGCCACGGCGTCGTCAAGAACGCCTTCATCACGGGCATCGGGAACAACGTGGTCTCCCTTCTGGCTGCGGTTATGATTTTCGGGACCGTCTTCGCCGTGCTGGGGCCGCAGATGACGCATCCCGAGATTCTCGAGGTGATGAAGACGAGCGGGCCCGCGTCGACGGGCCTCACGTTCATCTGGATGCCGCAGCTGTTCGCAAAAATGCAGTTCGGCCGAGGGCTTGCCACGTTCTTCTTTCTCGGCCTCTCCTTCGCAGCCTTTAGCTCCCTGATCTCCATGATCGAGCTGGCCACCCGGGTCCTCGTCGACGCGGGCCTGAGGCGGCGCCAGGCCATCGCGGCCGTGGGCATCTTCGGCTTCGTCCTGGGCGTGCCCTCGGCCCTGTATCTCGAGGTCCTGGGCAACCAGGATTTCGTGTGGGGAGTGGCGCTCATGCTCTCGGGCGCCTTCGTCGCGGCGGCCGTCATCAAATACGGAGCTGCGGAGTTCGGCCGAAGCGTTGTGGCCGGAGGGGAGGCGGACTGGACCGTGGGGCTCGTGTGGACGGCCCTGATTCGGTATGCCGTCCCCATGCAGGCCGTAATCCTGCTGACGTGGTGGCTCTACCTGTCCGCCACCACGTACGCACCGGAGACGTGGTACAATCCCCTGGAACCCTACAGCGTGATGACCTGCCTGGTGCAGTGGGGCGGGATCGGCGCCCTCCTGTTTTTACTCAACGACTGGCTCGTGCGCCGCACCAATTCGGCGGTCCTTTCCGGACGATCCTAGGATGAGGAGTCTACATCTCGAAGCGATATCCCCGGCCGTATACCGTATGAATGTGCCGCGGCGCCTCGTCGTCGGGCTCTATCTTCTTCCGCAGTGAGGCGATGTGCCGGTCGACCGTCCGGGTGTGGACGTCGGAAGGCAGATTCCACACGTCACGCAGGAGCTGGTCGCGGTTCACGACACGGCCTTTATGGTTGATCAGGTAGCGCAGGAGCTCGTATTCGAGCGCCGTGAATTCGACGGGGCGGCCGTTGCGACGCACTTCATTGGCGCTGAAGTTGACGTGCATCTGTCCGAACTCGTGTACGTCCATCGGCTGCTCGGCCGGCTGCTTCGACCGTGACAGGATGGCTCGGATCCGAGCCTGCAGCAGGCTCGCCGAAAACGGCTTGGCCACGTAATCGTCGGCGCCGGCATCGAAACCCCGCATGACGTCCGGATGGTCGCTCCGAGCCGTCAGCACGATGACCGGTGTGTCGACCGCTTCCCCGCGAAGGTGTTCGAGCACCGTATATCCGTTCATGCCCGGCAGCATGATGTCGAGAAGGATCAGGTCGAACGGTCCGTGAGACCGAAACGTCGGGACGGCCTCGTCGCCCCGGCTGCATGCCACGACCTCGTAGCCCTCGTGGCGAAGGTACTCGGTCAGAGCGGCCTGAAGATCACGCTCATCCTCGACCAGGAGGAGACGGTAGTCAGCGCGACGGCTGATTTCGGCGGCGGTGTCTTGACTTGAATATGGAGGTGTGGTTTCCAAGATACGTCGTTGCTGTTCCGCATGATATGGCGATAGGTTTAAGTTACGCATGAACAACGGCTCGGCCTAGCGGCGAGACATGTAAATGCGCCTGGGGAATTTCACGAGGCGCCTGGGGGATTCCCCCAGGCCGGACCTTCAGACCGGCTCGTTTAAGAGGGCGCGGCCGGGCGCCGATACCCGAAGCGATTAGGCTCGCACTCGTCGAACGCTCTCGTGGTGGTACAATGGTTGATGAAGTTCGCCGGTCTGCGCTTCTCGGTGCGGCCGCACCGTTGGAGGCCGGCTCTCCGTATCTGCTCGCCGGACTGATCATCTTGCTGCTTGTCGTCGGCGCGGCATGGTGGCAGCAGTCGCGGCGCTGGCGCCGGGAGGTCGAGGGGCTCCGCGCCACACTCGATTCCGCCGGCACGCCAATCATCGTGGCCGATGCCCACCTTTCCATCGTCGACGCCAATGCCGCGGCGTCACAGATGCTCGGCCTGCGAAGGCGCGGCCTCCGTAAGACGGGACTGCTGGACCGGCTCACCGTCGAGGACGACGTCACGCCGGAGAGCCTTTGGGAGGTCCTGCTTCGGAAAGAGGCGTACGACTTCGAAGCGTCGGTGCACGCCGATGACCAGGCCGTCAGATACGTCCGGGTTCGGCTGCGAACCGCGGACGTCCGCGGCGCGGCCCGCGTCGTGGCCGTGCTCGAAGACGTGACGCCGGAGCACGAGCTGACGGCCCACTACGAGCGCTTCCTGGATCATCTCATCGAAAACGCGCCGCTGGAGGTCGCCATTCTCTCGACGGAGGGCAAGTATCGGTACTTGAGTTCATCCTTCCTGGTCGACGAGCGGCAGCGGGACTGGCTCATCGGCCGGACGGACTTCGACTACTGCCGGGAATCGGGTCTGCATACCGAGCTCGCCCTCCGGCGCCGCGCCCATCGGATAGAGGCGGTCGATCGATCCGAGAGCGTGTTGTTCGACGAGGACGTCGTTCTGGACGGTCAGTCGCGCCGCCTGGCCTGGCGCTATGTGCCGTTCACGGACGAAAGCGGCGAGGTAATGATGATCGTGGGTTTCGGGCAGGACCAAACGGAGCTGGTGCGCTGCTGTGAGGAGCTCGGCGAGGCGCGGCAGCAAAGTGCAAAAGCATCCAGATTGAAAGAGGCGCTCCTTCAGAACGTCAGCCACGAAGTCCGTATCCCCTTGTCGAGCATCATGGGGACGGCACAAATGCTCAAATCCGAGATCGATCCGGCCCTGCGAGACTTCATGGAGAGCATCGAGGCGAACGCGGAGCGACTCTTCGAAACGCTCAACGGCATGCTCGATCTTGCCGGACTGCAGGCCGAGAGCCTGGATTTGCAGCCGGTCATGCTCGACGTCGCGGCCGAAGTGGAGGACGTGGTGCGCTCCTGCCGGCCCGCCGCCGAGCGGCAAGGCCTCTTCCTGGAATACTCGGCCGCTGCGTCGGAAGTGCTGGTCAGCGCCGATCGGGACGGCCTCGCGCGGAGCGTCAAGAGCCTGGTCGACAACGCCCTCAAGTTTACGACGGACGGCGGGGTGGCCGTAGACGTTTCGCAGCGCGAGGAATCGGCCTACATCCGGGTGATGGACACCGGGATCGGCATCGGTCGGACGCTCCACAGGGACGTATTTGAAGCCTTCAGCCAGGAGGATGAGGGGCTGGATCGCGCCTTTGAAGGCTCCGGCGTCGGGCTTGCCGTCATCGAAGGGTTCATTCGCAGGATGGGCGGGGAGGTGCACGTGCACAGCAGAAAGGGGTCGGGCAGCTCCTTCGTCGTGCGCCTGCCGCTGGTGATCCCGTCACTCAGGGCGACCAATCGACGCCGTCCGCGTGTGCTCATCGCCGATCCGCAGCACGACGACCACCGGCTGATCACACACCTGATGCGCGACCTCTTCGA
>CAZXHQ010000102.1:0-9855 GCA_964640145.1 uncultured Rhodothermales bacterium
ATCGGCATCGACCTTGGAACGTCGAGAAGCGCCGTTTCGGCAAGCAACGGCAAGAGAGAGTGGGTTCTGAGCTACGTAGGATGGCCGAGGGACTTCGTCTCCCGAAAGCTCCTTGGTGAGGATATCGTGTTCGGTGAGACGGCGGTGGAAAATCGTTTGTCGCTGGACGTAATCCGCCCCCTTGAGTCCGGCGTCATTCGCGACGGGACGCCGCGGCACGAGGAAGCCGTCAGGAAGCTGATTCATCACCTCATCGAGCTCGCAGAGCCGAGAGAAGATCAGCTAATTTATGCGGCCGTAGGCGTGCCCGCAGAGGCGCTCAAGCTCAATAAACTAGCCATTCGAAATGCCACTAGAGAATATGCGGACTCGTTAATGGTGATCTCCGAGCCGTTTGCGATCGCATATGGGCAGGATACGCTCAATCATGCCATGATCATCGATATCGGTGCCGGCACGGTGGACTTCTGCATCATGCACGGGACTCTACCCGGCGAGGAAGATCAGCGTACCCTCACCACGGGAGGCGATGCCATCGATCGTCTTTTCCTGGAGCGGTTGACCGAAAAATACCCGAACGCGAAGGTCAGCGCGCCCGTACTGCGGAAGTTCAAGGAGACCAATGCGTTCGTGGGGTCCAATGCCAGTAAGGTGAAGTTGGATCTCTCCGTCGACGGGAAGATGATCGAGTTTGATCTGACGAAGGATCTCAGGGAGTCCTGTGAGAGCATCTTGCCGCCGATCGTCGAGACGATGACGGATCTCATCAGCCGGTATGAGCCTGAGTTTCAGGAGCAGGTTCGACGCAACGTGTATCTGGCCGGCGGAGGAAGTCAGATCGGCGGCCTTGCCGCGGTCCTCGAAGATGCGCTGAGCGACTACGGCACGTTCCAGATTTCGACCGTGGACGATCCGCTCTTTGCAGGGGCTGACGGGGCGCTGGCGCTGGCGCGGGATATGCCGGAGGAGTATTGGGAGAACATGTAGCGTTCGGTTTGGTCACGAGGCTGCGAAATCTCGTTAAGGGCCTGCCTTCGCGCCCGTCGGAAGGGATGAGACGTCGCGGCTCCGAGCGGTCCACAGCCGGGCGGGCCTCCTCGCAGCTGCTCGAGCGAACGCGGGGTCCGCAGTTGGCCGGCCCTGGTCGGGCGCAAATGCATGAACTCGAGCAGGCCCGCCGAGGTCGGACCGCGTCGTAGCTTCGACGTGGCGAAGCCAATCCTATCTGACGCACCGGGTCGCGCTCCGCTCGAGAGCAAGAAGCAAGCCTTGAAGGGACGGCGCTTTGGGGAGAGGTGCCCCGATGACCGGGTAAAGAGGAGCCAGATCCGACCCGCGTTTGCAGGAGATGGAGTACGCGCGTTGTTGATTCTAAAGCAGGTTAGAAGTACGTTGGTAGGTGATCCCCGTCGAAACCGGCCTCGCACCCGCGCAGCGGACCACCGTCTCCCAGCTTGTTGTAAGGTACGGCAATGAAGCGTGAATACCGCCCGGACGGTAGCATCGTTATACATGGCCTTCCAGAGACGGAGCATACTCCCGATCAAGTTCCCCCTGGGATGCATCGACCGAGGCGGTCGTACGAATACCGGCGCTACGTGCCGGCGCTTTTCGTCCTTCTCGTCGTGATCTTGCTGGCGGCTGCCGCTATCACGACCTTCACGCTTACCCCGGGAAGCGAAGACGAGTGGAGCGCTGCCGAGCTGGCGGCCCTGGCCGACTCCGTCCTGGTCGAACGGCGCGCGAGAACCCCGTCGCTGCTTTCGAACGCAGAGTCAGAACGAGCCGGGGGGTTGTCCATCGATATTTTATCCCAGCCCGAAGGTGCGACCGTTTTGCTGGATTACGACTCCATCGGCGTTACGCCAATCCGCCAGCACTGGCTGCCCGAAGGAGTATACGTACTTTCTTTAGGGGGCGAGCGCATAGAGCGCGTCGACACGGTTCTCATTATTGAAGCCGGGGCCGATCGTGTCTTTGCCTTTTCGGGGGCGTCTACGTCAGGAAGCGGTCGCGCTGACGATGCAGGCGCGGACGGAGCACGTACGGCCGCTGCAAGCCGCGCGGCGGTCGATCCCGATCAGGACGCGGGCATACAGCGTGAGAGCCCGGTGCCGTCGCAGGGCGATGCTCAGCCCGTCCTGGCAGAGGATGAGACGAATGGGGGCTCCGATGAGGTTGCCGCCGGCCATTTGTACCTGACGTCGGAGCCGCCGGGCGCCTCCGTCGAGGTCGACGGGGAGGTTCGTGGGGTCACGCCCGTTGAAATTCGCGAGATCAGCCCGGGCGCGCATGAGGTCGCGATCGGCCTCGACGGATATGAGGAAGAGCGGGCCGTACTCGATGTGGTGTCCGCCGAAACGGTCCGTCGCTCCTTCGAACTGGCGGCGCTCGAGGGCGTGCTCGTCGTGTTGGCGAAGCCGTGGGGCTCGATCTACATCGACGGGCAACTTCGTGCACGTGATCTCGACGTACGTCTCACGACCCCTCTGAGCGCGGGCACCCATCGTGTCGCGGCGGTGCATCCGGTTCTGGGGACGCGGGAGGCCACCGTTCAGATTCAGCCCAATCGGACGCACGAAGTTGTTATCGACCTGTCCGAAGCGTCGAGCGATGCAGAGCCCTAGCTGTCGGTCCGGTATGGGTTGTTAACAGTCCATTAGAACGTGACGGTATCCAGGACCTTGAGTAGCCGTTTTGTTATTCGTGCGGTATGTTTGATCGCGCTCATCGCGCTATCGGGCCTTCGGACGTCCGTCGCCCAACAGCTCCGCAGCTGCGACGAGCTGCTGGAAGAGGGAAGCACTGCCTACGTCGATCGACGGTACGACGAGGCCCTCCAGCTTGCCGATCAATGTCTCGCGCGAAACGAGCTTGCCCGCGATGACATGATTGCATCCTACCGGTTGCTGGCTCTTGCATATATACGGCTCGACCAGCTGGGGGATGCCCGCCTGGCCGTGCTTCACCTGCTGGATGCGGCGCCGGAATATCAGCCCGATCCCATTACGGATCCGCCGGATTATACCGTCCTCGTCGACGCGGTGAGGAATCAGTTTCAGCAGGACCTCGCCGAAACCACTCGAGAACGGTCGTGGATGCGGGCCAATGCCCGGTGGATTCTCTCCGGCGGACTGGCGGTGGCTGGAGGCGTGCTCGCAGCCGTTTTACTACAAGGGCAAGGCTCGAGCGGAGGATCGTCCAGCCTCCCTCCACCTCCCGGACCACCAAACTAGCGGACCCGCTAACGACGTTTATTGGAAGGTAGAATACGTATGCGTACTCACGAATTTCATGTGCCGGTGGGGGCGGTTCTAATGCTGCTGTTCATCCTGCCCGTAACCTCCTACGCCCAGACGCCGCCTCAAACCATACACTACGATGGACGCCTGCAGGCCGGTGGGGCGCCTATAAGCGGCGTACACAGCATCGCCTTTGCGCTGTATGATCAACCGGAGGGAGGGCCTGCCCTCTGGACGGAGACCCACGACGTCCAGGTTACGGATGGACTCTTCAGCGTCCTTCTCGGGAGCTCCACGGAGCTGCCGCTCTCCATCGTTACAGGTCACGATGACCTCTATCTGGGCTTTACCGTCGACGGGGGCACGGAGATGCGACCCCGTTTGGTCTTCTCGAGCACGGCCTACGCTCTTCGCGCGGCGTTTGCCGATAACGTGCGCGACGGCACGATCGGAACGGGCAAGCTGGAAGACGGTGCGGTCACGTCCGAGAAGCTCGCAGAAGACGCTGCAGTGAGCAGCATCAACGGGCAACGCGGAGCAGTCACGCTGGCAGCCGGATCGAACGTAAACGTCATCGAGGCGGACGGGGTGATCACGATCTCCGCAGCCGCCGAGCAGGGCGGCGGAGGGAATATTACGAGCATCGTTCCAGGCCGGGGCCTCACCGGCGGCGGCAGTTCAGGAGACGTGTCGCTCGCGCTGGCTGACAGCGGTGTCGACGGTCGGAGCCTGGCCGACGGCGCGGTCAGCACTGCGAAGCTGGCGGCTGCAGCCGTGACGAACGAGTATATCGCCGACGCATCGGTCAGCAGTGCGAAGATATCAGTCGCCGCCGTGACGACGGAGAAAATCGCCGACGGCGCCGTAAACGCGTCGAAGCTGGCGGACGGCGGCGTGACCGCGGACAAGATAGCCGGCGATGCGATTTCGTCCGACAAGCTGGCCGACGGCGCCGTCACGGGCCAGAAGCTGGATCCCGCCGCCGCCGTGACGAGCCTCAACGGCCGCGGCGGCGCGCTGACGCTGGCGGCGGGCACGAACATCGATATTTCGGAATCGGACGGCACGTATACGATTTCGTCATCTGAGGACCCGTCGAGCGAAGACGACATCACGGCCGTCCTGGCCGGGACCGGGCTCACGGGCGGCGGCACCAGCGGGGACGTTACACTAGGACTCGCCGACGACGGCATTACGCCGGCCCAGCTGGCCGACGGCGCCGTGACTGCGCCGAAGCTGGCCGACGGCGCCGTAACCGCCGCAAAGCTTGATCCCGCTGCTGCCGTAACGCACCTGAACGGTGTGTCCGGGGCCGTCGATCTCCTGGAAGGAGAGGGCATCGATATCGTGCTGGATGGGGCGCAGATCACGATCTCGGTGGAGGATGACGGCACTCTTAGCTCTGTTCGATGGAAAGAAAACGTGCAGCCCCTCGCGGATGCACTGGACACGATTTCGAAACTCCGGGGCGTCTCGTACACGTGGAAAGAGTCCGGTAAGAATGACATCGGGTTGATCGCCGAGGAGGTCGGGGCCGTCCTTCCCGAGGTCGTGGAGTTTGAGGCAGACGGTCCGTACGCAAAGTCGGTCCACTATGCGCGGCTCGTCGCCGTCCTCATTGAAGCTGTCAAAGAGCAACAGGGCCATATCGACGCCCGTGATCGAGCACTCGAGGACCTCGAAGCGCGCGTGGACCGACTCGAGCAGCGCGTCGGCGCCGCGGACCTCTCGGGAAGGCCTAAAGGCCCGCAGCATACAGACGACCGGAGCGGCGGTAGGGCGGTGCGATGACGGGATCGATTTTCTATAAGGTTGCCGGGCGGAGGCCGAGCGCCCCGCTTGTGGCCATGGTCGTTATGGCGGCGATGTGTCTGCATCAGCCTGCCTGGTGTCAGGATCTGCAGGTCGAACAGCTTCGAGCGTCCGCCACCGGTGGCCACGTGCAGGATGACCGGTTCTCGTTGTTTTCGATCGTGGGCGGCGCCGCTCCTTCGGGCGATGCCGAGAACGAAACGTTTACGCTCACGAGCGGCGGGCAATCCATGATCACTCCGCACATCCCCTCATTACAGTTCAGCCACACGAGCGTGGGCATTTCTGAGGCTGGTAGCGGCTTCGAGGTATCCGGAAACGTCGAGGAATCAGGCGGGCTTGAACGGGCCGCGCTGCACTATAGGCAGGGTGGTGAGCACGGATACAGCCTCGTCGAGATGGTGGAAGGCACCGACGGAACCGTATCGGCGACGATTCCGGGAAGCAGCGTTACGAGCAGGGGCGTCGCTTATTATATCGAATTGACGGACGGGCGTGGCCGGACGGTCAGGGAGCCCGCTGTCGGAGATTTCGGGGTCGCCGTGCGCATTCCCGATCCGGGCCTTGCCTCGCCGGATCCGCCGGCCGGCGGATCGGAACAGTCTGCATATCGCCTGCTCTCCGTGCCCTTGAACCTGGATGCGCCCGCACCGGAAGCGGTACTTGGAGACGAGCTTGGACCCTACGATCCCGATCAGTGGCGCTTCTTCGAGCTTCGGTTCGACCAGGCCGCCCACGAGTATCCGGATACGGACCCTGTATCTCCCGGTATGGCTTTCTGGCTGATTACCCGGGAGCCGGTTCAGACGCTTGACACGGGTTCAGGCGTCTCCGTGGACCCTGCCGAAACCTTTACCGTACCCCTCCATCCTCGCTGGAACCTGATCGGCAATCCGTTTGATTTTCCGATATCGATAGATCAGGTCTCACTGCGAAGCGGGGAACCGGTCGAAATGCGCTCGTTCGGCGGTGCGTGGAACGATCCTGTCCATGAGCGAGTGACCGAGCTTCGGCCGTTCAATGGATACGCGGTGTACAACCCGTCCCCGATCGTCGATTCGCTCGACTTCGATCCCAGCCCGACGCTTCAGTCCCAGAGCGCAGGAAGAAGAGTCGCCGACGCGGCGGTCGACCAGCCGGCCTGGGCCATTGCTATCGAAGCCCGTAGCGGTAGTGCACGAGACGTCGGCAACCTGGCCGGCGTCGCGGAGAGCGCCCGTTCCGGCCTTGACGGCATGGACCATCCGGAGCCTCCGAGCGTGGCTCCGTCGGTGTCCATATACTTCACACGGCCCGAGTGGGGCGCCTTGACGTCGCGGTTTTCGACCGACATTCGACCGGCCGGCCTCGTCGAGGGAAGCTGGGAACTCGAGGTAGAGAGCAGTACGGAGGACCCCGTGCGCCTGACCTTCGGTCAGGTCGATACCGTGCCGAAGGAGTACCGTGTGGTGCTCGTCGACGAGGTCGCCGGCGTCGCGACGGATCTCCGCAAATCGCCGACCTATGAGCTGTCCGTTGCCGACTTCACCGCACCGAGGCCGTTACGGTTGATCGTGGGTTCGAGCGACGCCGTCTCGGACGCGGCGGATGCTCTCGGTCTCAAACCAGGCACCATCGAACTCGATCCGGTCTTCCCGAACCCGGTAGGAAGGTCCATGACGGTGCGGTACGGGCTCCCGGAAGCCGGCCACGTCATGTTCCGGCTCTATGATGCTGCCGGCAGGTTGATCGATGAGATCACCGTTGGAAGCCGATCGCCGGGATACCACAGTCTCGTCTGGCAGGGTTCCGGAACCTTCTCAAACCTTGCGAGCGGCGTCTATCATCTCGTCTTGCAGGTGGAAGATGTGCGACGCGCGCGCACGTTCATGATCGTGCATTAAGGTACCGGTCGGCGAGCATTCGGCGCGGGGCCTGTGATCCTCCGGGTCCTCCGGGAAGCGAGTGTTTGCGCGTGCCGCCAGGGTTAACAGGAGCACCAGGCCGGCACGCCTGCGAAGGCCCCCTACCTCGTCGGTGCGCGCCATGCAAATCTGTCGATCGGGAATGTGCAGAGTTTGGCCGTTTATCACATGCTGTATAGGTGCAACAAAAAACGAACGTATTTACTGAGAAGTTGGATGTGCCGGCGCGTCATGCGCCGAAGATATTCCTGCCCGACTTGATCGGGCAGGGCGGCAGGCCTAAACTGCGGTACTTCCAAACGGCAGGTAAAGAGATGTCTTCAGACCCCAATCGCAACGATCCGTGCCCATGCGGCAGCGGGCGGAAGTACAAGCAGTGCTGCGAGGGCAAGACCTCCTGGAAAGAGAACAGCCTCGTCATGGGGGCGGGTATTGCGCTGCTGGTGCTCCTCGGCGTGATTCTTATCAGCATGGCGTTCTCGCGGCTCGGCGGCGGTGACGGCACGCCGAACTGTCCGGCCGGACAGGTCTGGTCGGAGGCCCACCAGCACTGCCATTAGAAGCCTGTTGAAGAACCGATCTACGAGGGCCGGCGGAGACGCCGGCCGCGTCGTGCCTTCCCGCGTTTCTCTTAACGGCGCGGGACGGCGGCGTCCCTTACTCCCCGTTCAGAAACGCATACGCTTCGGCCATGCGCGGCCGCTCCACGGGTGCCCGGCCGGCGAGGAGGTCGTCGACGCGTCCGTAATACGCGGCCGCGGTCTCGCGATCTCCTTTCAGCTCGGCCGCTCGGCCGGCTCCACTGAGGCTGTTGAGCCGTCCGGGCGAGATCGCCATGCTTGCTTCGAACGCTTCGAGGGCGTCCGCCGGACGATCCACGCGTAGGAGCATCTCTCCAAGGAGCTCCCGCATCGGAAGCACGGAGCTCGGCGTGACGGGGTGCTTGTCGACCGAGTCCTCCAGGTCGGCGGCCTCACGCATGCTCGCGAGCGCCTCCTGCGTTCGGCCTTCTGCGTAGGCGATCCACGCATCCACCGCGACTCGCTGGGCGTCCGTGTGAACGGCCCAGTAGGACTCCTCGGCCTCGATGAGCGCGGCGTGCAGGTCTGCCAACCGGGCAATGGCCTCCTGCGCGGCGGACGCGTTTCCCTCCACCGCCGCGCCGATCCCGCGCGCGAACCACGTAATCGATTCAGCCGCGGGGAAGCTCGCCCAATCGAACTCGGCCGGCTCCCGTACCGGAAGCGCAGCGGCCTCCGACCAGGCGCGCCGCTCGAGCGCAACGCGAGCCGGCGGCGCGGCCAGTCCGTAAGCTGTGGCGAGGTGCGGCTGGTACGGAGCGTGGCCCAGCGCTTCGCTGATCGCGCCGCGCGCCTTCTCATCCATCCCCATCTGCAGGTACCCGTAGACGAGATAGTCGATGGCGTGCACATAATGCATCGAGGTCGTCTCGCCGGCCGGGTGCTTGAGCGCCGCGTCGGCTGAACGCCGGTTCCAGGACACGACGTCCTCCCAGTATCCGAGTCGAACGAAGATGTGGGAGGGCATGTGAAGGGCGTGAGGTACCTCCGGCGCAATGCTGTCGTAGGCGCGGGCGACGTCGACGGCCCGTTCGGCCAGTACGGGGTTGTCGTAGGCATGGATGGTGTAGTGAAATAGCCCCGGATGCTCGGGGTAATCCTGAAGCAGTTGTTCCAGAAGCTCCCCGGTCTCGGCCTGGCGCGCGAACGCTTTGTCGTCCGGCGGCGCCGTGGCCAGGCGCGCAAGGGCGTGGAAGGCGGCGGCATCTACGTCGCCCGGATGCTCCACGTAGACGGCCGTCTGTGCGGCGTCCCAGGCCTTCAGGCGGGTCGGAAACGCCCCCTCCGTGTGAAAGAAGGCGTGGATAGCCTCTACGTATGCCGTCTCGCGATCGGTGGCAGGGCCCAGCTCCAGCGCCTTCTCCGACGCGGCCCGGCCTCGCGCATACTCGTCCGCCGTAGGCGGGGCCCAGAGCGGATGAAGCTGGGTCATGGCGATGCCCCACTGCGCCATCGCACAGTCGGGATCGGCGTCGGCAACGTTCCGAAAAAGGGCTTCCGACTCGCCGTACATCATATGGTGGAGCATCGCTACGGCGTGGTTGAACGTTTCGGCCACGTCGCCGTCGCAGGAGGTCTCGAAGTCGACCTCTCCGTACATATCTTGCGCGGCTCCGGTGTGGGAGAGCGCTAGCAGGCACGCCGTGGCGACGATGAGGTTGATCGGACGCATGGTTTCTCCGCAAGTTTGTCGTGGGGATGCAGCGAGCGCCGGTGCCGTCAGCTCGAACGAGTCACGGCCACGACTAGACACGTTAAGAATACGAGAAGACAGGCCATGCTGTCAACACGTCGCACGGGGCGACCCGGCCGCACGCGTCGAGGAAACGTGTCGGGTGGAGGGGCGGCCGAGAAAATCAGGGGTGGGAGCGCTCGCCGCCGATCGTGCGCACCAGGAGGGCGCCCGGTTCAACTCGGTAGGTCAAGGGGGACGGTAGGCGGGCGACCTCGCCGTCCAGGGCGATGCGGGCCGTGGAATGCCGTAGGTAGACCCGGCAGCTCTCTACGATGAAACTCTCGTCATGATCTCGAGCGGGCCACGAACGGATCCCCGTCGTTGCTATCCGCAGCGCGGTCGTGAGAAGGCGCAGGCGGCTCTTGTGGGGCACGGCCACGACGTGCAGTCCCCGACGGCCGGATTCCTTGAGCTCACCCAGGACGGGTACCCGAAACTCCCGCTCGCCGACCGCCGCGAAGAAGAGGAGACTTCGGTACGCTCGGCGCTCCCCGTTGCTCTCGAGCTCGGCGTGGTGATCGCCGTGTGCAAGCAGGCTCTGTCCGGCGGCCACGAGGCTCGCGGGGCTGCGGCCGATCCAC
>CAZXHQ010000103.1:0-9843 GCA_964640145.1 uncultured Rhodothermales bacterium
CTGGTGCACCGCGCATGTGTTCAGCGCCTGCGGCTTGCCGTGACGGTCCACCCGAACGATCCGCACCGAGCGATCAAGATTTCGGTGCTCTGTGGCTGATAGGCGGAACTCCCGGGTCCATTACCGACGGACGGCAGTTCGGGATCGACGCCCATCGCTGTTCGCCGGCAGCCAGAGAGGCGATCGACGATCATCGATCGCCGCCATCACGCCGCCGCGCTACCGGGGATCGCTGATCGCCGGAGAGGCTCCCGCCGATCCCGTGGTGACGACGAGCACGGCATTGCCGGCGCGGTGACCGTAGATGGCGGCCTGCGCGCCCTTGAGGATGCGGATGGACTCGATGTCGACCGGATGGAGGCTGAACAGTGAGCCGGGCCCCGTGATGGTCCCGTCGATGACGTACAACGGCTCGACGGATCCCTGCAGGCGCGATCGCCCGCGCACCCGTACGGACGGGCTCCCGTCGTCCAGGCGAATCACCTCGACGCCGGGAAGGCGACCGACGAGCAGGTCTTCGACGCGGGTGGCCGAGCTGGCGTCGATCTGCGATTTTTCGATCGTGTGCGTGAGGGAGCCGCGCGGCTCGTCCCCTGCCACGTCGGCCAAAACGCACGCGCCGAACCCGATGAGAAGTGCGGTGCTGCACAGGAGGTACAGGACTACTCCAAGTCGATTCGGCGAGCGAGCCATCTTCCACCCCGCGCAAGTGAGCGATGAATTACGATTTAATGCGCGCTGGAGAATGTCCGTTCCGGCGGTTGGCGCCGTCGGCCCGGGTTAATCCGTCCGGGGGACACCCGAACTCGATGAGGCGTGAATTCCCGGAAGCAGACCGCGGAATGGTTTGATTTGGTGCGCTCCAGAGTATATTAAGGATTAGTGAAGGAACGCAGGACATTCGCCGAGGATCGAGCGCGTATCGGACATGGAGCAGGCGTTTCGGGCGGGATCGGATGGGGCGGCATCGGATCAGGCTGCGCGCATTCGCCGAGGAGATCGGCGAGCGTTTAAAGCTCTTTTCCATGCACACTACGAGCCGCTGTTCAGGTACGCGTTCCGCTACGTCCGTTCCGTGGAGGTAGCGGAAGACCTGGTGCAGGACGTATTTCTTGACCTCTGGGTGCGCAGAGCCTCCTGGCACCCGCGGCATTCTCCCAAGGCCTATCTGTTCGGCGCCGTACGGAATCAGACGCTCAACCATCGCCGGGGCCTGCGCGCGCGCAATCAGCACGCCGTGCGTTTCGAGGAGGCGGAGGACGTGCTTCGCGACGTGCCGTCGGCGGAGAATCCGGAGCGAGCGCTGCACGGCCGAGAGCTGGCAGGCGCCGCGCAGCGGGCCATCAAGGAACTGCCCAGCCGCCGCCGCCACATCTTCATCCTCTCGAGGGAGCACGATCTTACGTACGCCGAGATAGCGGCGGTGCTCAGCATCTCCATCAAGACCGTCGAAACCCAGATGGGGCGCGCCTTGCGGCACCTTCGGCAGCGGCTTCCGCAGCGGGCTTCGCTGCGTACGTAGGCCTGTCTGCGTCCTTCGCCTCTCCTTCGTCCCGGCATCGGGAACCCCCTTCTTCCGATCTTCACACTTTTATTTCGCTCAGCTGTCAGGGTCTGCCGCCGTCGACGGTACTATCCGATTGTACCGCACGCGATCGCAGAAGCCTTCGCTGCTCCCACTGCCGCGAGCGGTCGCCTGCATTGATCTCACTTGCGTCGCCGGATGGACGTTCGAACTTGGGAGCTCTTAGCAAAATACGTCGCCGGCGAGGCTACGGATCGGGAGGAAGCGCGGCTCGAGGAATGGCTCGAGGCAGATCCTGCGCATCACAAGCTGCTCGAGGAAACGACGAAAGCCTGGGAGGCGGCGCGGGGAGTTCGGGCGCCGCAGCCGGACGCCGCGTCCGCCTGGAGCAAGCTGGAAGGAAGGATGGACGAGCCGGAGGCCCGTTCGGGCCGGTCTTCCCTCGCCGGAGGCGGCGAGGACCGGGCCGCGACCGAAAGGAGGCGCCGCGCCCGGCTGCTCAGCGCCGCCGGCGCGCTGGCGAGCATCGCGGCGATCGTGCTCGTTGTGATTCTCTGGCGAACGGATGCGGAGGAGGTCATCCATACGGAAAGGGGAAGTCGATCGACCGCAGAGCTGGTAGACGGCTCGCACGTTCATCTGAACGCCGAGAGCGAGCTCACGATCGTGTCGATGTCCGACGCGCGCGAGGTGCGTCTCGATGGGGAGGCATATTTCGAAGTGGCTCACGACCGGAGTCGTCCGTTTCTCATCCGCACGTCCGAGGGTACGATTCGGGTAGCGGGCACGGCCTTCAATGTGAATGCCTATGCCGACGAGAAGGAAGTCCGCGTGGCGGTCGCCGACGGCGCCGTCGCGGTGCATCCGGCGAGCGCCGAGGCAGAAGTCGACGGCGAGGCCGTCATGCTCGGACCTCGCCAGCTCGCTGTAATGGAACACCGGCGCCTCCGAGAGCTGCGGCGCGACGTAGATCTGACGCCGCACCTGGCGTGGCGAGAAGGCCGGCTCGTGTTCGAAAATGCTCCTTTCGACGAGGTGACTCGGCGTCTGGAGCGCTGGTATGACCTGCGCATCGAGGCGCGCCTTCCGACCGAGTCGGTCGACCGGCTGAACGCCGTCTTCGAAAGCGAATCGGTCGGCGAGGCGATCAGCATCATCGCGCTGGCCCTCGACCTGCGCTACGAGGAAGACGGGATGGAGATTACGTTTTATCGGTAGGGCGCCTCTGCGGACGAGCCGGTCGCCTGCCGGCCGTCATGCCGGGCTTCCGGCCGCGAGCACGAGATTTCGCACTCGAGACGATCTCGGAATCGATGGATCAACGCATCTAATGCTCACCAGGAGGTGACACGTATGAATCGCGGAATTGCTCTTGCAACGCATGCGAAAGCGGTCTCATGGCTTCTTGCCGTTCTTGTGATGATGCTCGCTTCCACCGCGGTTGCCCAGGAGCACGACGATCCGGCCCACGAACACGTCCAAAATTACGCAAGCCGCACGAATCCGCACGTGACGCGCAGTACCGAGACGGGCGATCCCCGTGCGCCGGCCGAGCTGGATCGGCCGGAGCTTCAAAAGGAGATAACGCTGGGCCTGGCCGACGCGACCGTGGAGGAGGCCATTCGGCGGATCGCCGGCGAGAGCGACCTGCGCTTCGTCTACGGGCAGCAAAAAATTTCGACCGCGGAGCGGATCACGCTCCAGGTCGAAAACGAGCCGGCCATCGACGTGCTCCGAACGGCGCTGCGCAACACGAATCTGGAGCTGAGGCTCTCCAGCAGCGGGCAGCTCGTACTCGTCGACCGGCCCGCCGTGCAGACCGCCGCCGAGCGAAGCGTCGTCGAGCGGCCGGTGCCGCCGCGGCGCCTTCAGGGATCCATCATGGGTACGGTGACGGACGACGTAACCGGGGAGGCCATCCCGGGCGCCAACGTGGCCATCGTGGGCACGCAACAGGGGTCCTCCACCGACGCGTCCGGCCAGTACACCATTACGGGCGTGGAGCCGGGCACGTACACCGTGCAGGCGTCCTTCGTGGGGTTCGCCACCGCCCAGACTCCGGGCGTGCAGGTCGTTGAGGGAGAAGCGACCGTGGTCGATTTCGCCTTGGAGCCGACGGACATCGGCCTGGACGAAGTCGTGGTCACGGCGCTGGGAATCGACCGGGCAGCCCGGGCCCTGGGATATTCCGTCGCCCGCGTGGAGCCGGAAGACCTGACGGTAAACCGGACGCCCAACTTCATGGACGCCTTGCAGGGTAAGATGGCCGGCGTCACCGTCAGCCCGATGGGGACCGGACCGCAGGGCAGCAGCAAGGTTCGCATCCGGGGACAGTCCTCGTTCGGCGCCAATAACTCCCCCCTCATCGTCATCGACGGGGTGCCCATCGACAACACGACCTTCGGCGTCTCCGGCGACGTGGGCGAACGCGGCAGCAATCGGAATTCGGATTCCGGAGACGGGCTCAGCAGCGTAAACCCCGACAACATCGAGGACATGACCATCCTGAAGGGAGCCGCCGCCGCGGCGCTCTACGGCGCCCGCGCCAAGGACGGGGTCATTATGATCACGACGAAAAACAGAGCGCAGGGTACCGGGATCCAGGTCGAATACACCTCCAGCCTCACGATGGATGCGCCGCTCGATTTAAGAGACTATCAAATGGAATACGGGCAGGGGGAGGGCGGCGAGCGGCCCACCAGCTCGTTCCCCGTCTCAGGCGTCTGGAGCTTCGGAGAGAGGTTCGAGCCCGGCATGACCCACATCCTGTTCGACGGGCTGGAGGTACCCTACGAGCCGCAGCCCAACCAGCTCCATGAGTACTACCGAACGGGTTCGAACCTGAGCAACTCGCTGACCATCTCTTCGGGAGGCCAGAACGGAGGCTTCAGCATCTCGCTTTCGAACTTGAACAGTCAGGCCATTCTGCCGGGCTCGGGGTATTCGCGAAACAACGTCGGCCTGGGCTTCACGCAGCAGGTGGTTAATCTGTTGACGTTGTCGGGAAACGTACACTACTCGAAAGAGAATCGGGAAAACCCACCGAACATCGCCGAGCAGGATTACAGCCCGGTCGTCATCTATACGCTTGCCAATTCCATGCCCATGGACGTGTTGGAGGAGAATTGCTGTGACGAGAACGGGGATGAAATCATATACTCGCGATTTACCAATCGCACGAATCCGTATTTCGCACTGAAACGCTTCGAGAATAATGATCGGGACCGGGTCTATGGGAATATCACGGCGCGGCTCGATCTGACGGACTGGCTCTACCTGCAGGGACGAATCGGGCAGGATTACTACTACCGTGATCAGGAATACAATCTTCCCACCGGATCTCAGCGGCAGGCACCTGCGCCTCCCGGATTTGTGAACGGTCAGTACGTACGAGACGGATTGACCTTCCGCGAACAGAATGCGGATTTCCTCCTCGGCGCAAACCGGCGTTTCGGAAGCGTCGGCCTCGATGTAAACGTGGGCGGGAATACGATGTATCGCCGGATGGAGCGAAACAACGTCCTGGTGAGTGATTTCTTCTCGCGCGGATTGTATGCTTTGGGAAACGGGCGATCGCTCAGCCCGGACCATAGTCTCTCGGAACGAAAAGTCAACTCGTTGTACGGCGTCGCGGAAGTGTCGTATCGGGAGCTGCTCTACCTCACCGGTACGCTTCGCAACGACTGGTTTTCCACGCTGTCTCCTGAGGAACGGAGCATTCTGTATCCCTCGCTCACGGCCAGCTTCGTTTTCACGGACATGCTCGGACCGGGGCTTCCCGGCTGGCTCACCAACGGCAAGGTCCGGGCCGCGTACGCCCAGGTCGGCAGCGATACGGACGTGGCGCCCTACTCCAACAACCTGTTCTACGGAATCAACTCGCTCTTCTTCAACGAGAGTCCGCTGGGCAGCATCAGCGGTAATTCCGTACCCAACCCCAATCTGCGGCCGATGCGCGTGACGGAATGGGAGGTAGGACTGGACGTGACCCTGCTGGACAACCTGAGGCTCGACGTCGCCTATTACGACAAGGTCTCCAGCGACCAGATTCTAAGTCAGCAGATCTCGAATGCATCCGGCTTCTCGAGCCGCAGCATCAACGTGGGGGAAAGCAAGAACCAGGGGCTGGAAATGCTGCTGAGCTTCTCTCCGGTCGTGACGGAGAACGTCCGCTGGAATAGCTCCTTCAACGCTTCGTACAACACGACGGAGGTGATCGATCTCGGCGAGGATATCGGCATCGATCAGATCACGGTCGGGGGCGCGGACTTTCATGGAGAACTGCGACAGGTGACCGGCATGCCGATGAACCAGCTCTACGGCTGGGGCTGGCTCCGAGACGAACAGGGCAGGCAGGTATTCAGCCCCACTACGGGGCGCCCCATGCGTTCTGAGCAGCAGCTGGCCTTCGGAAGCTCCATTCCAACCTGGGTAGGCGGCTTCAGCAACAGCCTCAATTATGGGCCCGTCTCGATGTCCTTTCTGATCGACTTCAGCCTGGGCCATAAGCTGATCTCTGGTACGCACATCAACGCTTATCGGCACGGTCTCGACAAAGCCACGCTGGAAGGCCGGGAGCAGGGCTTCGTGGTCGGGGATGGCGTAAACCCGGACGGGTCGGTCAACACGGCGCAGGCAGACGTGCAGACGTTCTACGAGACGATACGCGCCTTCAGGGCCTCGGAGCAGTCGGTCTTCGATGCCGGCTCGTGGCAGCTGCGGCAGATAACCCTCGGCTACGACCTCACCAGGCACCTGGGCGGGCGCACGTCGATTCGAGCGCTCCGGCTGAACGCCGTCGCCCGGAACGTCGCCGTTCTGAAGAAATGGGTACCGCACATTCATCCCGATCAGAACGGCATCATCTCAGACAGGCGGCAAGGTCTGGAGGCGACCGGTCTGCCGGTGACCCGCAGCCTGGGCCTTTCGCTCAACGTTCAGTTCTAGGCGTGGCCGCGAGCCGGCAGCGTTCTCTAATCCCGAAACGGTCGAAAACATGACAGTCATGAGATACAAATCGATTTGCAGCTGGTGCATCATCGCCGGTGCCGTCGCCTTGTTGACGTCCTGCGACAGCGGATTCGATGCGCTCAATACGGACGACACGAGTCTGTCGTCGGTGGAGCCGGCCCTGCAGGTGAACACGGCCATCGTGAGCAGTGCGCTGAGCTTCAGCAACCTGCTCTGCGAGACGACCATCGTGCGGCAAGGGGTCGCCCCCTTCACGGGCGTGCTTACCTGCGCCAATCTCAATCAAGACAACAAGCAGCAGGGAAGTACGAACTGGAACCGGCACTTCGGATCGAATGTGATTCGGGAGCTCACGGATGCCGTCTACAATTCAGAACCGAGCGACAACGTGCACCATATCGCGCGGATATGGAGAGCCTACGCCTTCATGGTCGTGACGGATACCTACGGCGACGTCCCGTATTCGGAAGCCGGCGTCGGCTTCCAGGAAGGCATCGCATTCCCGTCCTACGACGCGCAGGAATCCATTTATACGGCCCCAGCGGCATCCTGGAGGAGCTCGCCGACGCCTCGGCCTCCCTGGATGCCTCCCAGCCGCCGGACAGCCGGATTCTCTTCTACGGCGGAGACGTCATGCAGTGGAAACGCCTGGGCTACTCGCTCCTGCTGAGGGCGGCCATGCGACTGTCCGAGGTGCGGCCGGATCTGGCCGAGGAGTACGTCGGGCAGGCCGTCTCGGGAGGCTTGATGCAGTCGAACGACGACAACGCGGTAATACGCCATACGTCCGACTACAGGAACAGCGTCGGTACGGCGCTAACCGGCGGGGAATCCCCCAATTACTATCTCGACGAAGTCTTCGTCGACCGCCTCGTGGAAACCGACGATCCTCGCCTGGCATCCATCGCCGTCCGGTATCCGGGAGCGGAAAGCGGATCCCATCAAACGGAGGAGGCTGCCGACCGGTCTCCGGAAAATCAGATCGGAATGCCGCAGGGCTTCGACTCCAACACGATCGTGGAGGTCGCCAGAGATGCCGGCCTCGCCAGCTTCTTTGCCTACAGCCAGATCGACCGGCAGAGAATGGCCAGCGCGGATGCTCCCACCTTTCTCGTTACCTACGCGCAGACGCAGCTCCTCCTGGCGGAAGCCGTCGTGCGCGATTGGGCTGCCGGCGACGCATCCGAGCTGTACGCCGAGGGCATAGAAGCCCATATGCAGCAGCTGGCGGAGTACGGTGCCGATACGGCCGTCGAGCAGTCGGACATCGATGCGTACGTGCAGGCGCATCCTCTGGAGGCGGGAAACGAGATGGAGCAGATCCATACGCAGTACTGGATCGCCTCCTTTATGAACGGCCCCGAAGGATGGGCGAACTTCCGCCGCACCGGGTATCCGGATCTGCCCCCGAATCCGCTCTCCGGCGATCTGACCAGGGAGGACTTCATGACCCGCTTCACGTATCCCGATTCCGAGTACAGCGTCAACTCCGCCAATCTCGGCGAGGCCGTGAACAGGCAGGGTCCCGACGAGATCGATACCCGCGTCTGGTGGGACGCGAACTAGCGGGATCGCCTTTTCCGGCCGTCACACCAGCATGCTACGAAGCCCTATGACGTATCTCCGAATCGTTCCCATTGCGCTCCTCTGCTCCTTCCTGGTCGCTACGCTCCAGGCTCAACAGGTACCGCCGGACCGGGTCGCCTATTACACCGAGGAGTGGGACGGAGAGCGCTATCCGGACGGACGCCCGCGCGTGCCCGACCACATTCTCGAGCGCATGGAGCACGTCTCGCTCGAAGAAGCCTGGGGCACCCTCCGCGGGGCGGAATACCGCAATAAGTTCGAAGGCGATTGGAAGATCATGGTCCCCCAGCAGGTCATGGTGGGGCGTGCCCTCACCGCCACCTATATGCCGGCAAGTCCGGAGCTGGAGGAGCGCATGGACGCGGAGGGACGCGCCGAAGGGCGGCGAGGATCCATGAACACCTGGCCCATCGAAATGCTCGAAGAGGGCGACGTGTACGTGGCCGACGGCTTCGGGAAGATAAAGGGGGGCACGCTGATCGGAGACAATCTGGGACAGGCCATCTACGCCAACTCGGGAAACGGCGTCGTCTTCTACGGTTCGTCGCGAGATCTAACCGGTCTTAGGGAGATAGACGGCTTCAACGCCTGGGTCAAGGCCTGGCACCCGTCCGCCATTCAGGATATGACGTTGATCAGCATCAACGGACCCACCCGAATCGGCGAGGCCATCGCCCTGCCGGGCGACGTGGTGCTGGCCGTAGAAGGAGGGGTGCTCTTCATTCCGCCCCACCTGGCCGAGCGTGTCGTGACGAGCTCCGAAGTGACCCGGCTGACCGACGCCTTCCGAAAGCAGAGGATTCAGGAAGGCACGTACACGCTCGGCGAGACCTACGGAGCCGAGTGGACCGACGCCATGAATGAGGATTTCTACGGCTGGCTGGAATCGAACCGGAGCCGGCTGCACGAGGACCACGGCGTCGGGCTTCAGACCATCGACCGCATGCTGGACGAACGGTCGCGCAGCTGGCAAGAGTGGCGATAACCGGACGGATAATGTCCCTCGACATGGTGCCCTTCGACATAATGCTCGAAAACATAGATCGGCCGAAGCATGGATGAGCTCCTGTTCGATTCCATCGAGAATCAGGTGGCGCACGCAGCGCGATTCGTGAATAGACATTCGAGTCCGACGGACCTGGAGATCACCGACATGCGGATCGCTCAGGTGCGAAACTGGCCCATCGTGCGCATCTACACGAATCAGGGCATCATGGGGCACGGCGACGTCCGGGACGGTGCGGCCAAAGAGTACGCTCTGATGCTGAAGAGCCGGATCCTGGGCGAGAATCCGTGCAACGTGGAGCGGCTCTTCAAAATGATCCGCCAGTTCGGCCATCACGCCCGGCAGGGCGGCGGGGTGTCGGGGGTGGAGATGGCCCTGTGGGACCTCGCCGGGAAGGCCTACGACGTTCCGGTCTATCAGCTGCTCGGCGGGAAGTACCGCGACCGAGTGCGCCTCTATGCCGATACGACCACCTCGGAGGATCCCCAGGAGTTCGCGCGCCGAATGCAGGAACGGGTCGACCAGGGCTATACGGCCCTGAAGATGGACGTGAGGATCGGACTGCTGGAGAACATTCCGGGAACGCTCATCAACTCGCCCTTCGAAGAATCGAACCCGTGGGAGTACGAATACCGGGGCTACAATCGAACGGAGCATCCCTTCACCCGGGTGCAGATTACCGACGAGGGCATCAACCACCTGATGGAGTACCTCGACGTGATGCGGTCGCAGATCGGCTACGAGATCCCGCTGG
>CAZXHQ010000104.1:0-9831 GCA_964640145.1 uncultured Rhodothermales bacterium
GAAGCGTGGAAGCAACGATGGTGCCGAAGGCAACAGTTATTGCGAAGTCGAAGCTCGACATCTTGGCGAAGCTTCGCAATCCCGCGATACGCGTTAGGACTAGAAGCGCAATATAGATCCCGACTGCCGAAAACAGGACCATGAGCACGTCTGTGCCGGTCGTCGTCATCCAACTCCAATCGATCATCGTCAGCCCCCCATGTTCGTGATCAGGTATCTTATCCTACGTGGCGAAGAACTTGTTTAATCGCCTCGACCGTTTCAAAGGGTGCGCTCCTGTCCGGGCAGTGTCCGGTGGAGGACGGGCCGTCGCGGCTGCCGTACGTAGGAACTGGTCGTCCACGAGCGCGCGCCGTCCTATGCGTTGCATCCGCGTGAGCAAGATGGGGCTGTCGTCGACGCGTAGGTCTCTACCGCGATAGGTCGGTGCATGCCGAGAGCTTACGGCATTCTGCCAAACCCTGCAAAAAATCAGCGAGCTGTGAGGTGGATTTCCTGCCGTCCATTCCTACGATAATTTTCCATATGGACCTGGCTGGGCGCAAAGTGCAGTCCTAGCGTTCCCCATTGGTCTAGCGCCTCAACGGGTTCCTGTCTCCACCCTATGTGAACGGGTCCGAAGTGCACCTGGTTGGGCGCACGCATCAACAGGCCCTGCCTGCCCCGTAAGCTTGGCACGCCGGAACCTCACGATCATTACGCCGTCGGGGTCTTGCCTCTGGAACGGTCCGGCCAGGCCGTAGAGCCGGGAGGAGGCTTGGGCTGGCTGCTCGAGGAGTCCGAGGTCTACCTGAATCACGAGTTCACCGACGGCCGGAGGAAGACGTTCCTCATCGGGCTTGAAGGTCTTCGACGATCGAGTCGGCGAGGTTTTCATGCAGGACCGCGCCGGCTGGATCAAACGAACAGGAGACGGTTAGATCGTGTATCTGATGACGGGCCACAGCGTCTCCGACTACGAAAATCGGAATGTCGCTCAGATGGTCCTCAATGCGATCGATTGGGCTCTCTGGCACGGTAGCGGGAGCTTTGACACGTACTGATCACCGACGGGGCATGATCCAGAGACAGATAGTATTGCGGCATCGTCTGAGACGACTAATGCGCCGTCATCTCACGCGCTCGGCATGGCTCCTCGTGGTCGCGGCCCTCTGCGTCGTGCAGGCCTGCCATGCGCAGCCGGCTGTCGTCGATTCCAGCCTGTTCGATCTTAAAATCGACGTTGCCTTTCTGTCGGCAGATCTTCTCGAAGGGCGCGAAACGGGGACGACGGGAGAGCGGCTCGCGGCCGCCTACATCGCCCGGCGTTTCGCTGATGTCGGTCTTGCGCCCGGGGTGGACGGCAGCTGGTATCAGGATTTCGAGTTTCGGCACCATGCGAATCCGCACGCGTCCGATACCACCGGCGAACCGCGCACGGGGCGGAATGTGGTCGGATTTCTCGACCGCGGAGCCTCGAGGACGGTCGTGATTGGCGCTCACTACGACCATCTCGGATACGGTGGGCTCGGATCGCGACAGCCGGAGGATTCGCTGATCCACAACGGCGCCGACGACAATGCCAGCGGCGTCGCCGCCCTCGTCGAGGTGGCGCGCCGGCTGTCCACGTCGGATGCCCGGCGGCACAACGTCCTTTTCGCGGCCTTCTCCGGTGAGGAGCTCGGGCTCCACGGGTCCAAGCATTTCATCGCCGCCCCCGAAGTAGCGCAAGGCGAGATCAACTACATGATCAATTTGGATATGGTGGGACGGCTGCGCGCGGACCGGACGCTGGCCGTGAACGGGACCGGCACTTCGCCCGCCTGGGACGCCGTGTTAGACGCGGCCGCCGAGGCCACCGATCTGAACCTGGCGAAGCACGAATCCGGCCTCGGGCCCTCGGATCACGCCTCGTTCTATCTTCAGGATATCCCCGTGCTGCACCTGTTTACGGGCCCGCATGCCGACTATCACAAGCCGAGCGACGACAGCCACCGCATCAACTTCGACGGCCTCCTCGACGTGGCGACCTTCACCGTACGGATCGCCGAAGGGCTCGACGACGACGGCGTGCTGGACTTCCAGAAGACGCAGGACGAAGAGCGCGAGGTGTCTTTCCAGGTGGGCCTGGGCATCATGCCGGACTACGTGTACGACGGTGAAGGCGTCCGGATTGATGCCGTGCTGGAGGGTCGTGCCGCGGAGCAGGCCGGACTGCAGCGCGGTGACGTGATCATCGGTCTCGGCGACGCGGAGATCGAGGACGTCTATGCGTACATGGAGGCACTGTCCCAGCTCGAAGCCGGCGACGTGATCCCCGTCACCATCCGCCGGGGCGCTGACGTTCTCGAGAAGGAAGTGCGGCTGTGAGGAGGGGTGGTGTCGCCGGCGCATGATCTCGTGAACACGACGATCGTGCCGGCGGACCCGCAGGAAGAGACGGGTCGAGACGGGGGCTCTGATGCCGATAATTATCCATGAGACCCATTGCCAAAGAGCACGCGAGGTTTCGACCGTGACCTTCTTTCAGTAGGTTTGAACGGTCGACGCACGGATGGTCTGCGCCGCTCGAACCTGACCAAGGGGTCTCTGCGCCCCCGACAGCCACCGGGTGCAGGTAGGATACTTGTGTAGTTCGACGAGTCCGCTCGATACATTCGGTACGGACGGTATCAGGATGCTGGACGAAATAGATCGCAAGCTTTCCTCACTCGAGGCAAAACTGGCCGACCTTGACGCGGATCGGGCGCGGCTGATCGAGCAAATTGGCGATCTCAGGAAGCAGCGATCGGCACTTCTGGTGCATGAGCGATCGCGTGCTACCGGCCAGAAACCCCCAACGCTCTTCGAGGGTTGCGAACCGACATTGCGTTCCGCCGCAGAGGATGCGGCGTCCGCCAGAAACGCCGACGTGCGGAGCGTTCACAGGAGGGAATCGTCGCCCATCACGAAAGACTCGTCGGCAGCTGAGAAGATCTCTCTTTACCGAAGCCTCTTCCGCGGCCGCGACGACGTGTATGCAAGACGATTCGAAAGCCGCAAGACCGGCAAGAGCGGGTACGCACCGGCCTGTCGCAACGAGTGGGCACCTGGGATCTGCCGCAAGCCGGAGATTGCCTGCCAGGCATGTGAGCATCGCTCGTTTCTGCCCATCACCGACCGTGTCATACGCAATCATATGCTCGGCAAGGATCCCAAGGATTCATCCGGTCGGGATTTTACCGTGGGCATCTACCCGATGCTTCAGGATGAGACGTGCTGGTTTCTGGCCGTGGATTTCGACAGGGCATCCTGGACGGAGGACGCGACGGCATATCTCGAAACGTGTCGCCAGTACGGCGTTCCGGGGGCCCTCGAGCGATCCCGATCAGGCAATGGCGGGCACGTGTGGACGTTCTTCTCCGAACCGGTTCCGGCGGCGCCGGCTCGACGGATGGGCACGTTCCTGCTCACCCGCACGATGGAGCGGCGTCCGGAGATCGGGTTCGACTCCTACGATCGGTTCTTTCCGAGCCAGGATACGCTTCCCGACGGTGGATTCGGCAATCTCATCGCCCTGCCACTCCAGAACAAGCCGGCGCGGGACGGCCACAGTCTTTTCGTCGACGAGTGTTTCGAACCGTACGCGGATCAATGGGAATTCCTGTCGAGCGTCGCGCGCATGAGTGTCCGTCAGGTTCGAGCCGTCGTAGATGAATTCTCGCACCACGAACTGGCTCTACGGATTCCGATTGAGGACGAGCATGCGGCGGAACCCTGGAAGGTTGCACCCTCGCGGCAGCCGGCCACCCCTTCCGTTATCGGACCGCTGCCCGATCGGATCGACGCGGTGTTGGGCAATCAGCTCTACGTGCCGAAGGCGGATCTCACGCCGTCTCTGCGGAACCGTATCCTGCGCATCGCGGCCTTTCAGAACCCGGAGTACTACCGTGCACAGGCCATGCGGATATCGACCTACGGCAAGCCGCGCGTCATAAGCTGCGCCGAAGAATTTCCGGATCATCTGGGTCTGCCGCGTGGCTGCGCGGACGACCTCCGCGAAGTGCTGGGCGAACTGGATATTCCTCTTCATATCGACGATCAGCGGTTTAAGGGCTTGTCCCTCGACGTGCGATTTCGCGGCGAGCTTCGTCCGGATCAGCGCAAGGCGGCGAAGGCGCTGCTCGAGCATGACATCGGAATCCTCTCGGCGGCGACCGCATTTGGAAAATCCGTCGTCGCCGCCTATCTCATCGCGCGGCGCGGCGTGAATACGCTCGTCATCGTGCATCGGCGACAGCTCCTCGAGCAGTGGCTGGCCACGCTCTCGCGCTTCTTGAACGTGGAAGAGATCGGCATCATCGGCGGGGGCAAACGGACGCCTGTAGGAAGAATAGATGTGGCGATGATCCAGAGTCTCGTGCGCAAAGGAGTCGTAGACGATGTCGTCGCAGAGTACGGACACGTCATCGTTGACGAATGCCATCACATCTCCGCCGTCTCCTTCGAGCGGGCCGTCCGCGAAGCCAGGGCCCGATATGTGACGGGGCTGTCGGCCACCCTCGTCCGGAAGGACGGGCACCATCCCATCATATTTATGCAGTGCGGGCCGGTTCGGTACCGTGTCGACGACCGAGGACAGGCCGAGCGTCGTCCGTTCGATCACCGGGTTATTGTGCGGCCCACCAACGCAGCGCTGCCGGCGGGATCGGACGATGACGACAAGCCGCACATTCAGCACCTGTACTCGATGCTGGCGGAGGACGAAAGGCGAAATGGCATGATTGTACGCGATGTCATCGAAGCGGTCGAAGACGGCCGCAGTCCGGTCGTCCTGACCGAGCGCCGAAGGCACGTCGACGTCCTCGCCCGCGCATTGTCCGAGCACATCCCGAATGTTTTCGCGATGGCGGGAGGGATCGGCAAGCGGCAACGACGTGAACTCGACGAGGCGATGGATGCCGTTCCGGACGATGAGCCTCGCGTGATCGTATCGACGGGACGCTATCTCGGGGAAGGATTCGATGACGAGCGTCTCGATACCCTCTTCCTCACGCTGCCTGTTTCGTGGCGAGGTACGCTGACGCAGTATGCGGGCCGCCTGCACCGCGTGCACGACGATAAGAACGACGTGATCATCTACGACTACGTCGACGGTAACATCCCGGTGCTGGTCAGAATGCATGGGCGGCGTCGCGCGGGATACAAGGCGCTTGGATACAAGATCGGCGAGAGGGCGCCGGGGTTACGTCAGCTGCCCTTCGATACAACCTGAGCTGCAGGCACCCCCCCCCTTTTTCGCGGCCGGAACGGCTTCCCGATCGTCCCGCGCGAGTGCATTTCTCGACCGTTTGCCGTTGATTGTCGGGACCGCCCTCTCGTCCGGTCGGCGCGCGGTTCCTTCGCGATTCACGGGCTGATCGACTTCGTACAGGCGCTTTGATCCAGCTCACAGCCCATCGGATGTCACCATGCCCGATTCCTGCTCCGAGACCCCGAAGCCCTCGCGCCGCGAATTCCTGAGGAGGACGGCGGCCGGACTCGTCGGCGGGACGCTCTCGATTCAGCCGCTCGCCTCTGAAGGGGCCCTCGCTCGGCCGCCTGTCATTCCCCGCTTCGAGAGCCGCTGGCCCGAGGATGCCGATCGCGTGTGGATCGGCCCCGACTACTGGGCGAATCCCCTGCAGGACTGGCGCCTCTCTGGCGGGCGGCTCGAGCTGATCGGGGCCGGCGAACGCCGCAACGTGCACCTCCTCACGGCGAGGGTCGGGGCGCGCAGCGCGGGGCTCGAGATGATCACCGTGGTCGGACGGACGACCCAGTCCGGCACCGGACGCGCCGGCTTCGAGATCGGAATCCGGGGGCCGCTCGACGAGTACCGCAGTGACGCCGTCCATGGGAGAGGCCTCGCGGCCGGAGTCGATCTCGACGGCCGGCTCTTCATCGGACAGGCGGCCGGTCCGGCCGTGCCGTTCCCTGAGCGGGGAACCGAGCTGCATCTCCGGCTCATGCCCGCGGGCGACGATTACGTGCTCACCCTGTCAGGCGGAGGCGAGACCATGCAGCAAGAGGTCGCGGCGGAGGACGTCGAAGGCGGCCTGGCCCTCTTCGCCGATTTCGAGGACGAGGCGGCGTGGGGCGCGCCGCGGCTGTGGTTCGGCGACTGGGTTGTAGACGGCGACAAGCTGGAGCTTCATCCCGAGCGCGCATTCGGACCGACCCTCTTCGCCCAGCACACGCTTAGCCGCGGCGTGCTCAAGCTGACGGCGCAGCAGGCTCCGGTCGGCTCGGGCGAGCCGCAGACGGTCCGGCTGCAGATGGCGGGAAGCGGTACGTGGGAGACCGTCGCCGAGGCGGAGATCGACGCGCTGGCGCGCACAGCGACGTTTCGGGTCGAGGGGTGGGACGCGTCGACTGACGTGCCCTACCGCATCACCTACGACCTGCTGACGGCGGACGGCCTCGAGACGCAGGTTTTCGAGGGCACGATCCGGCGCGAGCCGGTCGACCGCGACACGCTCGTCGTCGCCGGGCTCTCCTGCGCGACCGACACCGGCTTCCCGCATCCGAGCGTCGCCGGCGGCGCGCTCCATCACGACCCGGACCTCGTCGCTTTCACAGGCGATCAGCTCTACGAGAACAGCGGTGGCTACGGCGTGCAGCGGCACCGCGAAAACGTCGCGCTGTCGACGCTCGACTACCTGCGCAAGTGGTACCTGCACGGCTGGGCTTTCGGCGAGCTGATGCGCGAGCGGCCGACGATCTGCATCACGGACGATCACGACGTCTACCAGGGCAACATTTGGGGCGAGGGGGGTCCGGCCGTCGAGACCTACGATGCGCACAACGACGGCGGCTTCTTCATGCCGGCCGAGTGGGTGAACATGGTGCAGCGGACGCAGACGTCGCACCTGCCGGATCCGTACGATCCCACGCCCGTCGAGCAGGGCATCACAGTGTATTACACGGACCTGCTCTACGGGCGCGTCAGCTTCGCCATCCTGGAGGACCGCAAGTGGAAGAGCGGGCCGGACGGGCTCGTCCCGCCGACGACTTCCGGGCGGCCCGACCACGTCGTCGATCCGGAGGCGGATCCAGCCGCATTGGACGTGCCCGGCGCCGTGCTCCTCGGAAGTCGGCAGCACGCCTTTCTAGAGGATTGGGGCGCCGACTGGCGCGGAGCCGATCTGAAGATCGTCGTCTCGCAGTCCGTTCTGGCCGCCGTACCGACGCATCACGGACCGGAAAAAACCTGGCTGGCGGCGGATCTGGACTCGAACAGCTGGCCCCAGACGCCGCGCAACGAGGCGCTGCGGCTCTTTCGGAAATCGACCGCCTTTCACCTGGGCGGTGACCAGCACCTTCCGATGATCCTGCGCTACGGGATCGACACGTGGGACGACGCCGGCTACAACTTCAGCGTGCCGGCCATCTCGACGGGTTACCCGCGGTGGTTCCTTCCGGAGGAACCGCCTGCGGGCGGCGCCTCGGACCTGACCGGGCGCTACCGGGACGGGCTGGGCAATCTCGTCACCGTCGACGCCGTCGCGAATCCGGCCGCGACCGTGCGGAGCGGACCGATCGAGAGCCTCGTCGACAAGTCCTCGGGCTACGGCATTCTGCGGCTCGATAAGGCCGCCGGCGACATCACCATGGAAGCGTGGCCGATCCTGAGCGACCCGGACGGCGGCGCGCAGTACCCGGGCTGGCCGCAGACGGTCAACATCCTCGACCAGGACGGACGCGAGGCCGCGTCGTATCTGCCGGCCATCGTCGTCGACGGCGGCGCGAACCCCATGGTCCAGGTCGTCGATGAGGAGCGCGGCGAGATCCTCTACACGCTGCGGGCGCGCGGGACGAGCGTGCGGCCGAAGGTCTTCCGCGCCGGCACGTACACCGTGCGGGTGGGCGACGAAGAGGCCTGGCGGGTGACGTTTGAGGGCGTCGTGCCCGACGGAGGGCAGGAGGAGCTGCGAGTGCAGCTCTAGGGTCGATTCTGCGCGTCGTAGCCGCGAGCTCGCTCGAGAGTCAGCTTACCGCGTCGAAATTGAGCGTCGATATGTGAGCGGCGTGCAGATCGCCGCGCACTACCTCTTTGAATTCCCTCGCCTCGACAAGCGTCCGTTCGGCCTCGGCACGCACGTGATCGCCTCCGAAGCGGAGGGACGCATCGGGATCCGGATGGCCGGGAGCGTGCTGCTCTTCGAAACACTCGCCGATCAGCTCGGCGAAACCGTCGACCTCCTCAGGGCCTGTAAGGGCGAACTATGCAACGATCCCGCAAGGGATGGAGGCTTCGGGTAGTGAGAGCGCACGTCGATCGTATAGAGATCGATCCAATCACTCGGACAGATAACCGGCGGCCGACCGGTCGGCGCGCGGTGCATGCGCGCAGGCTCGTCCGGACGGCCTCGATGCGGATATATGGGCATACATGATGACAATCTGTGGCGGCGCGTAGAGATGTGGGGCGGGAGCCGCTTCGCCGCCCTTCGGCGGCATGCGCGGAGCCTTTTCCAACGCGCGGCGGCCGCGCCGCGGGGGCATCAGGTCGCCGCCGGCGTGGTTGTACTTCTGACGCTCCTCACGATCGGCATCCTGATCTGGACGCCCTCCGTCGGCGATCTCGGTCGCGACAGCTTCAACAGGGCTACGATCCTCTATGCGGCAGACGGCGAGGTGATCACCCGCTACTTCGACGAGAACAGAACCTGGATCGATCTGGAGGACGTACCGCCCTCCGTAGTCGAGGCGCTCATCGCGACGGAGGACCGCAGGTTCTATGAGCATTCCGGCATCGATCTCTTTCGCACCGTCGGCGCCGTCTTCAAGACGCTCTCCGGCGAGAGGCAAGGTGGCTCGACCATTACGATGCAGCTGGCGCGGAACGCCTTTCCTGAGCTGAAGCGGGATCCGATGCTCGTGCGCAAGATGAAGGAGTGGATTACCGCGTTTCGGATCGAACTGGCACATCCGAAGGACGACATCCTGGAGATGTATTTGAATTCGGTTCCTTTCGTTTTTCGCGCCTACGGGATCGAAGCGGCCGCCCTCACCTATTTCGACAAGCACGCCGACGAGCTCGACGTGCTGGAGGCCGCCACGCTCGTAGGCATGTTGAAGGGACCTTCCTCCTACAACCCCGTGTTGCACCCCGAGCGCTCGCTGGAGCGACGGAATGTGGTGCTCGCCAACCTCGTCGAGGAAGGCCGTCTGTCGCGGGACAGGATGGAGCAGCTGCGTAAGAAACCGACGCCGCTCGCATTCCGGCCGGCCTCGCTGGAAAGCCACATCGCCCCCCATTTCGCGGAGTATGTGCGCCGACGACTCGAGGCATGGGCGGAGCAGAACGGCTACAACCTCTACACGGACGGGCTGCGGGTCTACACGACGCTCGATGCCGAGCTCCAGCGCGCGGCCCGTGCCGCCTTTGACCGGACAATGGAAGACCTCCAGGCGGTGGTCGACGTCTCATGGAGTGAGCCGTCGGTCCCCTACTTCTCCCGACAGCCCGAAGCGTACGCCGCATACCGTGATCGCGTACGCCCCTTCGAATACTTCTGGGATGCGCATCCGCACGTACTCGATCGAATCATCCGGCGGTCTGAACGCTATGCCGGATTGATCCAGGGCGACGTAGCGGACGAGGAGGCCGTCGCGCGCCTTCGTGCGGACGCGACCTTCACGGATTCGCTGAAGGCTGCGGCCTCCGTCCTGCAGGGCGGCTTCGTCGCAATCGATCCGGATGACGGCCACGTCAAAGCCTGGGTCGGGGGGCGGGATATTCCGACGAACGGGTTCGACCACGTGGCCCAGGCGCGGCGCCAGCCCGGATCGACGTTCAAGCCGTTCGTGTATGCCGCCGCGCTCGCA
>CAZXHQ010000105.1:0-9757 GCA_964640145.1 uncultured Rhodothermales bacterium
AGGATGAACCAGGCGATAAACATCGCCTGCTGCTGCGTCTCGGTGACCGTCGAGATCCACAACCCGAGCCCAAGCATGGCCAGCAGGTAGACGGAGGCCAGCGCGAAGATCAGCATCAGGCTACCCTCCATCGGAATTCGGAAGACGATCCATGCCACCAGGAGACCGAAGGCCAGCTCGAACAGGGCGATGATCCAGAAGGGGATAAGTTTCCCTGCGATCAGCTCGCTCTTTCGGATCGGCGTTACGTTGAGCTGCTCGATTGTCCCGATCTCCTTTTCACGGACCACGTTCATGGCCGAGAGAAACGTGCCGATCATGGTCACCAGAATCACCAAAATGCCCGGCACCATGTACGTCTGGTAGTTGAGCTGGGGATTGTACCAGTGCATCGGCCGCACCTCGATACCCGGCGCGGCCGAGCCGGCGCGCCCATCGAGAGCGCGGACCGGACCGTCGGCAAGCTCTTCGTTGAAATCAGCCACGATGCGCGACATGTAGGCCTGCACTACCCCCGCCGTTGCCCCATCCTGCGCGTTGAGAACGATCTGAACCGAACGGTCTTCCGTGCCGGCGGAGCTAAGATCAGCCGACAGCCTGTCAGGGAGATGTAGGATCATGTCGACCCTGCCGGACTGCATGGCCTCGTCGGCCCCGCTCGACGAAGCGACCGTCTCGACGACCCTGAAGAAGCCCGACGCCTCCATGTTGCGCACCAATTCGTGCGCCACCGGGCCCGTGTCCCCGACCACGAGGGCTACCGACGTCTCCTTCACCTCAAACGTCGCCGCGAACGCGAGCACCAGCAGCTGCACGATCGGCATCACGAAGATGATCGGCAGCATCGCCCGGTTGCGGAAGATTTGCAGGAACTCCTTTCGAAGAAGGTTGAGAATCGTGCGCATGCTTTACCCCCATGGACCCACTGCAAAGACAATCCGCCGGTCGGACCGAACTTGCGGCCCCTCCCCCAGCCGACTGAGCGCGCTCACGGCGTGCAACGACAATCCGGCTGTCAGTCCGACCTCCGGACGGCGCATTCCCCGCTATTCCAAACGAACGTTGAAACTGCGCAGGGACACGCCCAGGAACGCGACCGTCATCCCGGCGAGGACGAGCGTCTCCACCCACACAAACTCGAAGCCTACGCCCCGAATCATAATGCCGCGGACGATGATCAGGAACCACTTGGCCGGGACGATGTGGCTTAACAATTGGAGCGGATCGGGCATGCTTTCGATCGGGAAAATGAAGCCCGACAGCAGCACGGTCGGCATCAACAGGCCCGCAAGCGCGATCATGGTCGCCGTCTGCATCGACCGGCTGCGGGCCGAGATGAGGATGCCCAGCGACAGCGCGCAGAGGATGAACAGGAGGCATTCGAGCAGGAGCAGCGCCAGGCTCCCCCGGACCGGCACGTCGAACAGAGTCACCGCCAGCACGAGGATCGTCGCCACGTTGACGAGCGACAGCGCCAGGTACGGCATGACCTTGCCGACGATGATCTGCAGGGGATGCAGCGGCGACACCAGCAGGATCTCCATCGTGCCGGTCTCCCGCTCCCGCGTGATGGTGATTGACGTCATGAGCGCGCAGACGAGCATGAGGATGAGCGCGATCAGACCGGGCACGAACAGGTAGACGCTCTGGAGCTCGGGATTATAGCGCATCCTGAATTCGGCCGCGACGCCCCGGGATCCCCCCGATAAACCGGCCGTCGCGGCAAGCTCGGCCTGGTAGTTCTGCAGCACGGCCGTCGTATACGCAAGCACGGTGCTGGCCGTGTTCGGATTGGTCGCGTCGGTGATCACTTGCACGCGAGCCGATCCGCGGCGGAGCTTCTTCGCGAAGTCCGGCTCGAAGGCGATCACCTCCAGGGCCCGCCCCTCCTGGAAGGCCTTCTCGACGTCGCGACGATTCGAGGCGTAGCCGACGACGTCGAAGTGCCCGGAGGCGCTGAGCTTGTCGACGATGGCCCTCGAGGCATCGTCTCGGGAGGCATCCACGACGACCAGGCGCACGTCTTCGATCTCGTTGCGGATCGCAAAACCGAACAGCACCATCATGATGACGGGCATCCCGAACAGTACGAGGAGCGTCCGCCGATCGCGGAGGATGTGGTAGAATTCCTTGCGCACGAAACCGAAGAAGGTGCTGCTCATGCCGTCCCCCGCGCCAGGCGGATAAAGACGTCGTTCACGGAATCGACCCCGAACCGGTCCTTCAAGGCCCCCGGTGTGCCGAGCGCCTCGATGCGGCCGTCGACCATCATGGAGATCCGGTCGCAGTACTCGGCCTCGTCCATGTAGTGCGTGGTCACGAACACGGTCACCCCTGCGTCGGCCGCCTCGTAGATCTGGTCCCAGAACTGGCGTCGCGTGATCGGGTCGACGCCGCCGGTCGGCTCGTCGAGAAAGACGATCTGCGGATCGTGAAGCAGAGCGACGGAAAAGGCCAGCTTCTGCTTCCACCCCAGAGGAATCTCCCGGATGCGCACGTCCGCCGCATGCGCGAGGTCGATCCGCGCGAGCAGCGCTCCGGAGCGCTCCCGAATCGTTCGGCGCGAGAGACCGTAGATCCCTCCGTAGAAGCGGATGTTCTCGCGCACGGTCAGGTCTTCGTAGAGCGAGAACCGCTGGCTCATGTAGCCGATGTTTCGCTTGATGCGCTCGGCCTCGGAGTAGACGTCGAATCCGGCCACCGTGGCGGTGCCGTCCGTGGGCGCCAGGAGGCCCGTCAGCATGCGGATCGCGGTGGTCTTGCCCGCTCCGTTGGCGCCCAGGAAGCCGAAGATCTCGCCCCGTTGGACCGTAAAGGTGATCGCGTCGACGGCCGTGAAGTCGCCGAAGCGCCGCGTCAGCGCGCGGGCCTCGATCACGCTGTTCGCAGAACGGGCGTCGCCGCCCCCTGTCGTCCGGCGTCCGCTGCCGGCCGCATCGCTCCCCGCCAGGTCGCCGCTTCCGTTCATGCCGTCTGCATTCGGTCCATGAATACGTCTTCGATGCCGGCGTCGATCGGCTCGACCCGGACGTCCGACAGGCCGCGATCCTGGAGAAAGGTCCGCAGCGACCGGACATCCAGGTCGCCGCGCGCTGCGGCGAAGTGCACCGACGCGCCGAACGGATAGACGCTGTGGGCTTCGGGATGCTCGCGCAGCGCCTTCAGGAGGGCGTGCCTCTCCGCGGCGCGGACGCCGAACAGCGGACGACCGAACCGGGCTTCGACGGCCTGCGGCCGGTCGATCTCGAGAACCGATCCGTCCTGAACCAGGGCAACCCGGTCGCAGCGCGACGCCTCGTCCATGTACGGCGTCGAGACGAGAATCGTCACGCCCGAGGCCCTGATCGTCGAAAGATTGTCCCAGAACTCGCTCCGCGAGACGGCGTCGACGCCCGTCGTGGGCTCGTCCAGCACGAGGACGCTCGGGCGGTGCACGAGCGCGCAGGAGAGGGCCAGCTTCTGCTTCATGCCTCCGGAGAGCGCGCCGGCACGGCGATCACGGAACGGCTCGAGCTGTTCGTAGACCGGACGGATCCAGTCGGTGTTCTCCTCGATCGTCGTCCCGAAGACCGTTGCGAAGAACGACAGATTCTCTTCGACCGACAGGTCCTGGTAGAGAGAAAATCGTCCCGGCATGTAGCCGAGCCGCGCCCGCAGCGTCCGGTAATCGCGCACCACGTCGAGACCGTCCACGCGAGCTTCGCCGCGGTCGGGGACGAGCAGCGTCACGAGGATGCGAAAAAGGGTCGACTTGCCGGCCCCGTCCGGACCGATGAACCCGAACAGCTCGCCGCGGGCCACCGCCAGGCTGATGCCCTTCAGCGCCGTCGTCCCGCCAAAGCTTTTATGGATGTCGTGGATCTCCACTGCCGGCATGACTAATCCTCCGCCCCGGAATCCGCGGCCCGAATCTCACGAAAGCGAACCTCGCCGGGCATGCCGATCTTCAGCGTACCGTCCGGATTCGCGACGCGCACGTCGACGGCGTAGACCAGATCCACCCGCTCCTCGCGCGTCTGGATGAGGCGGGGCGTGAACTCGGCCTCGTCGGCGATGCGGGACACCCTGCCGGTGAGGGTTCGCAGTCCCCCGCCGGCCCGGTCCACGACGACGTCAACCCGCTCGCGCAGGCGTACGCCCGGCAGCTGCGCACCGCTGACGTATGCCTTCAGCACGAGCGTGTCAAGGTCGGCGATGGCGTAGAGCGGTCTGCCCGGCGCGGCCAGCTCGTAGGGCTCGGCGAAGACCGTAAGGACGGTCCCATCCACCGGATTCACGACGACGTGCCGGTCCAGCCGATCCGCGATCTGCGCCAGCTGGGCGTCGATCGCTTCGATCTCATTCTCGATCGTCGCGATCTGGCTGCGCATCGGTGCCATCTCGCGCTCGACGAGGCGGAACTGGTCTTCGACCTCGTCGAGCTGCTTCCGAGCGGCGGCGTCGCGTCGGACCAGGTTCTCGAACCGCTGTCGCTCGCGCTGCGCGATGTCGCGTTTTTCCGCCAGGACGTCCAGCTGCGACCGCACGCCGCTGATGCGCGACCGAACCGCTCGGCGCTGCGCGCGCAGGGCTGCCCGTTCGAGCACGAGTTGCGTCGTATCCACGACGGCCACGACCCGGCCGGCCGGCAGACGCTCCCCTTCCCGCACGTGGAACGCGACGAGCGTGCCGGCAGCTTCCGAGGAGATGGTCGTGCGGTCGGCCTCGAAATTACCGAACGCGTCGGAGGCGGGCTCACCGCCTCGGCAGCCGGCCGCGACCAGGATCACGAACGGCAACCACAGTCTGATCCTACAATGCTTCATCGGTCCGTCCCAGAATGGTTAAGTATCGCACGATCGCGTAGCGGAGCTCGATCTCGTGGCGGCGCCGGCTGAGGGTCGCGCGGTATTCGGCATGCTGCTCGAGGAGGTAGTCGGTTGCCGAAACGACGCCGCTGTCGAGCCGGTTTGCTGCCCGCTCGGCGATTCGGCGCCGGAGGCGCTCGATCTCCCGATCCTGATCGATCACGGCCCGCAGTCGTTCGACTTCCTGCCAGGCGCGCGCGGCCGCCGCCCGCAGGCCTTGCGTAAAGGCTTCTTCCTGCGCGTCGACGGACTCCTCCTGCAGCGCGAGCATCGCCGCCTCGCGATCCGACGTGTGCCAGTCCCAGGCCGACCACGACACGCGGATGCCCAACGAGTAATACGGGCTCAGGCCGGTCTCGAAGATGTCCATGCCGGCCGGCCGGCCGTAGGCCCCCGTGGCAAGAGCGCCCACCTTCGGGCGACCCTTGCGTTCAGCGATCCGGCGCTGGAGCGAGAGGCGGTCCCGGCCGGCATCGAAGAGGCGGTACCGGGGATGGACCGCCTGCTCGTCGAGGGCTCCGGGCGCCTCCACGTCGGGTGGCTCCAGCGTGACGTCGTCGCTCAGATCCAGACCCGTGAGCACCTCCAGCGCCTCCACTGCGCCCCGGCGAGATTGCCAGGCCGCGGCGATCTGCTGCTCCACGCCGAGCAGCTCGACGTCGAGCACGTCGATCGCGCCTCCGTCGACGAGGCCCTGCTCGACCTGGGCCGCCTGGGCGTCTCGACGTGCCTCGAGGTCGTCCTTCAGCAGCGCCAGCGACGAGAGCGCCGCGTCCTGCAGCAGCGCGGTGAAGTAAGCGTCGTTGATGCGCTCTTTCAGATCGTGAAACGCCACCTCCACCTCACCGGCCGTGGTGCGGGCTGATGCCTCCGCCAGTCCCCGGCTCGGAGCTCCTATGCCGCCGTCATAGATGAGCTGGCTCACGTTCAGTGCGGCGTGGTATTGATCGTGAGGGACGTCCGGTATGCCCGGAGCCGTAAACGGAAGCTCCGGCACGGAGGAATGGTAGATGCCCTGACCCTCGAGGTCGAGCGACGGGCGGTAACGCGCCCTGACGTTCTCGATCTCCAGGCGTGCCACGCGCTCGGCCAGCGCCCGCCGCCTCGCCAGCGGAAAGTGCGCCTTCGCCGCGGCGTAGCACTCCGCAAGATGCAGCGTGTCGGCCGCAGCCGCCCGGGGCGTCCGGGATGACGATCCCGCTGGAGCGGCCGCAGCCGCCCGGGCCGTCCGGAATGACGATCTCGCCGGAGCGGGCGGAGCCGACCAGGCCAGCGGTGCCTCCGGAGGCACCGGCGCGGCGGCCGTCGACAGCGGCGCCGCGATCGTGAGCAGAAGAACGAGGATCGTCATGGCTCTATCGCGCGCAGTATGAAGTCTGTGACGACTTCCCTGCGCTCCTCCAGGAAATCTTCGTACGCGTCGGCGTGCATGCCCATCGCCGTCTCCAGCATGGGACGCGCGATGAAGGGAAATACGCAGAGGCCGATCAGGTTGGCGAACAGATGCTCCGGAGCGATGGGATGAATCTCCCCGCGCCGGACAGCCTCTTCCATCTCTTCTCGGAGCTGATCGAACACGCCGGAGGTCTGCTCGCCGATGAAGCGCCGCAGGCCGGTCGGATTGCGCCGCAGCTCCTGAAGGATGAATCCCGGCACATGCGGATTCGCCTTGAGCAGGTCGATGTAGGCGTGCACGACCTTCGTCACTTTCTCGCGGATGGGAAGATCGGACCGCACGATGCCGATCACCTTCGGCATGACCTTGAGGGCCGAGATACGAAAGACGGACTCGAAGAGCCGCTCCTTGCTGCGGTAATAGTAATGCAGCATGGCCTTGTTGATGCCGGCCCGGTCGGCGATCTCCTGCATCCGCGCCCCCTCGTAGCCCTGCTCGTGAAACACGTCGCGAGCCGCTTCGAATATCTTCTGTTCCGTTTCCGAGCCCTCTCCCATACCCGCATCCCGATGACCGTCCGCACACGGTATAAACTACATGGTTTAACCATTTGATGCAACCATACGGTTGATATGGGGATCTCCACTCTTTTTTTCGCGGGATGAAGGGCCGACCAATTCGCCTGGGCTCGAAACTCTTCTCGGCATTCCCTCTTATCTTAACCGGCACGTCGAGAGGATCGAGACCGACTGCGCATGCGAACGAGACGACTTGGATATACCGGCGAAGAGCTCACCACGATCGGGCTCGGGACGTGGGCCATCGGCGGAGGCGACTGGGAGTATGGCTGGGGTCCGCAGGACGACCGGAACTCGATCGAGGCGATTCGCCGCGCGCTCGACCTCGGCATCAACTGGATCGACACGGCCCGGGTCTACGGTCTCGGACGCTCCGAAGAGGTGGTCGGCAAGGCGCTTGCCGACCGGCGCGACCGGGTGTTTCTCGCCACGAAATGCGGACGTCGCTGGCGTGGAGACGGCACGATCTATGGGGATCTGAGGGCCGAAAGCATCCGGGAGGAATGTGAGTCGAGCCTTCGGCGGCTGAACGTCGACGTGATCGACCTCTACCAGATACACTGGCCCGACCCGGACGAAGGCATCGAGGAGGCGTGGACCGAACTGGCCGAACTTGCGGACGAGGGAAAGATCCGCTACGCCGGCGCCTCCAACTTCAATGCCGAGCAGCTCGAACGCGTCCGGGCCATCCATCCGGTCGCCTCCCTCCAGCCCCCGTACAACTTGCTCGAACGGCGGGTGGAGAACGAGGTATTGCCGTACTGCGCCCAACACGACATTGGAGTCGTAGCCTACAGCCCGATGATGTCCGGCCTCCTGACCGGCAAGTTTTCGGAAGGCTATCTGGACGATCTCGACGATGGAGACTGGCGACGACGCAACAAGCACTTCAAGCAGCCGGGCTTCAGCGTGAACCTCGAGCTCGTCGAGCGGCTCAAGCCCATTGCCGAGCGGAACGACATCACGCTTCCGCAGCTGGCTATTGCCTGGGTGCTTCGCCGGCCGGAGGTCACCGCGGCCATCGTCGGAGCGCGCCGACCCGATCAGATCCAGGAGACGGCGACGGCGGGCGACGTGGTCCTCTCCGGCGAGGATGTGGATGCGATCGAGGAGCTGCTTCAGTGGCGGGAGGATGCCGTCAACGCCGTCCTATGACGCGCGTCAAACGCCGCCGGCGACCCCTTGCGAGACGCCCTCGATGCGTTCGGCCGGCCTCGTGCGTTCGCCGTGTAGCCGACGAATCCTGGCCGAACCAGCTCCACGCGCGGAATCCCGTCTCCGAAGCCTTCGTGCTTATTTCGGCAGCGCAAGCGTGACGTTCTGGCGAGCGTTCGTTCGAGCAAGACTGCAGCGAGAACCTCTCGCGCCTTTATCCTTCTAAGAGTAGGTCATTTCGTACATACGGTTACGCCCTATGAGGGTCGAGGCGCGTGCTCCGGCAGGCGCGCCGGCGAGTCGTAGCAGAGCGATCGCGAGGAGGCGGAACGACGCGGAGTGCGATGCAGCGGCACGGATATGTGAGCGTATTTGCGGATTGATGTCGAAGCTTCCTGATACGAATCCGCCGAAAACGTTACACCCGCATCATGGCGCGAACGGACGACGGCTGGGTCGACCATTTGAAGCTCCGCCTTCCGACGTTCTGGCACTTCGTCGTGCAGCGATTCAAGCGCGGCGAACGCTACGGCCTCGACTTCACGCTGGCCTTCGTGGTGATCGTCATCGCTCTGTTTGTCTTCCTGGAGCTCGTCGAAGGGGCCGTCACCGAGTCGAGCCTCCAGTCGCTCGACACCGCGCTGCAGTCGTTCATGTCGCAGATCCTCACGGAGGGCATGACCGAAAGAGTCGTCTTCATCACGGACCTCGGCGGCACACGCGGGACGACCATCGGCGTCGTGCTCGTCGGCATCCCGCTGCTGCTCATCAGACGCTGGTGGAGCCTCTTCGGCCTCGTCTTCGCCACGGCCGGCGGCGGACTCGTGGTCCTCGGACTGAAAGCTCTCTTCTCGCGCGCCAGACCCGCCGAAATGGTCATCGAAGCCGGCGGCTACGCGTTCCCGAGCGGACACGCGTTCTCGGCGATGGTATTCTTTGGATACCTGATCTACCTGGCCCATAAGCACTTTCGTTCGGCGCCGCTCCAGGCCCTGACGACGATCCTTGCCTTCAGCCTCATCGTCCTGATCGGGTTGAGCCGCGTCTATCTGAACGTGCACTGGCTGACGGACGTGCTGGGCGGGTTCATCGCCGGTATCGCCTGGCTCGTGCTGAGCATCCTCATCGTCCGCCACGTGGAATGGCCGGGCCGCCGCGTGGGCCGCCGTCGCCCCGGCCACCGCCAGTCCGTCCATCACGGACACGACGACCCAGCGCGCAGCGAACGGGGCGGCGTAAAGCCGGGCGACGGCGAGCTCGCGAAACCGAGCGAGGCCGGACGCGGAGAGCCGGACCGCGATGACCTCGATCACGAGCAGTCCGGACGCAGCGAGCCCAGGCAACCGAGCCGCGGCGAGCCCGGACGCAGCAACCCTGACCATGACGAGCCGAGCCGCGATCAGCCGGGGTAATCGGTTGGATCGACGATGAGACGATCGCATTCGTCACGAGGCAGGATTCGCTGCGGGCCGTCTCCCTCGACGGCGAGGAGCGCATCACGCTCGGCTCCGACGTCTCGCTCCTGAAGGCACGACGAACCGACCCGTCGTGACCGTCGCATCAACAACCGTCGCCCCGCCGAAGAAGACCACGCTTGCAAAAGAGCGCGGCGTGACCTAACCTGTTAGGCGAACAAAGCTCGTTCAAAACCTTAATCACTGCTTGCAAACGCAAGGCCTCGCACGTCGACCGTGCGGGGCCTTCGTTTTTTCGCGGCCGTCGTCATAGGCGGTTGGAGGGCTCCGTCAGAGCGCCTCGTTCGCCACGTAGCGGGTGTGGTA
>CAZXHQ010000106.1:0-9651 GCA_964640145.1 uncultured Rhodothermales bacterium
CACCACCAGGGCCGCGATCAGCAGCGTAAAGAAGCCGCTCAGTATCGCTCGCATTCAGCCACGTAACGTCAAGCTCGAAGGTTCAGGGCGAAGGGGTCGCCTTCTCAAGCACTCCGGATGGTTCCGGGCGAAAAACATCGCCTTCGCAAGGATACGCGCCGGTTCGGTGGAGCATCCCATTCCACCTCGTCGACTTGTAACGATCTCGTGAGAGCCCTCCCGAACAAACGTCCGCTCAGTGCCATAGCCCCAGGATCCCGCCCATGAGCGTGAAGGTGACCGCGTGGTAGCCGGCGTTGATCAGGAAAAGACGCATCGATTTCCGCTCGAAGAGGTAGAGGATGCCGATGGCCGCGGCGACCCAGCCGATGCCGGCCAGCGCGCCGTAGGTAAGGCCCTGAGCAACGGTGACGTCGGGCCCCAGGAAGGCCGCGAGGTTGAAGGCGATGATCAGCGCGAGGACGAAGGTGGTGCCGAAGATGAGGACCATGTTGCCCTGCGTATCCTCATCGGTGAAACCGTTCTCCTCCATCCATGCCTTGCCGAAGAGAAGCGGCGAATACCACAGGCCGCCGATGGCGAAGCTGACGAGGGCGGCAACGAGGATGGCGATGAAATTCAATGATGCGAGATCCATGACGGTGTGATTGAGTGAAGTTTGAACGGTGCCGGGTCAGCTGCTCATGGTACCTCGGCGTCCTTACGAAATGAAGGGTACGACACGCGGCGCGAAGCTCGCCGATCGATTTCACTGAAGTGGACGTTTCGGCTTCCGAACTTGCATGCAGACGCGCTCAGCCCGTACCGTAGGCTTCATGCAGGAGCATCTGAACGATCTCACCATCCGCCTGATCGGGATTCCGGCGTTCGGGATTATCATCCCCAACCTGACGGGTCTCTTCGGACCGCTGGGCCCATCCGATCCGGCTTACTGGGCAGGCTACGCCTGTTTTGTGCTGCTCTCGTTCTGCATCTGGCAGGGGAACCGGTACGTCCTGTTGAAGCAGCGTCTCCATTTCGACTGGTTTCAGTACCCGGCGCGAAAGGTGATGGTGCTCCTCGCGGCGAACGTCCTGTATACGGCGCCGCTCACGATCGGATGGCTCTGGGTCTGGTATCGCGCAACTGCTTTTTCGGTCCCCGACGTCAACGTCATTCAGGTCGTGACGCTGATGAACGTCATCTGCGTCATCTTCATCACGCATGTCTACGAGACGGTCTACCTCATCCGGCAGCGGGAGGATGACATGCTGCGCGTCGAACGGCTCGAGCGAGCCCGGGCGGAGTCCGAACTGGAGGCGCTCCGGAGCCAGATCGATCCGCATTTTATGTTCAACTCGCTGAATACGCTGGCTTACCTCATCGAAACGCGTGCTGACCAGGCCCGTGCGTTCTGCGACGACCTGGCGGACGTGTACCGGTACATCCTTCGCCATAAGAACGAGGCGCTTGTGCCGCTGTTCGACGAGCTCGCATTCGCCGGCAGCTATGCCGCACTCATGAAGCGCCGGTTCGGAAATGCGCTCGACATTCGGCTGGACGCATCCGCGGTGAACGGCAGCCTCATTCCGCCCATATCCATCCAGGTGCTGCTGGAGAACGCCGTCAAGCACAATGCCTTTTCAGAATCCGCTCCGCTCCGCGTGGATATCGATGTGGATGGGGACGCCGTGACCGTGCGCAACGAGAAGCGTCCGCTCGAGGTGTTGCGGCCCTCCTCGAAGATCGGACTGCGCAATCTGAACGAGCGGTTCGAGCTGCTGACCCGGCGCGGCATCGACGTCGAGGACGAGCCCCTCCATTTCTGCGTAAAGCTTCCGCTCATTCACGGCACGCCCCGATGAACGGAATGCGCGTCGTCATCGTCGAGGACGAGCGACCGGCCGCCGAACGGCTCCGGAGCGTGATCGCCGGCTACGACGCGGAGATCCAGATCGCAGCCCACCTGCAGACCGTCGCCGATACCGTGGAGTGGTTCCGGTCGCATCCTGCCCCCGATCTTCTCTTCCTCGACGTGCGGCTCACCGACGGCCTGTCGCTGGAGGTCTTCCGAAAGACAGATGTCGCGTGTCCCGTCGTCTTCACCACGGCCTACGACGCGTACGTGCTCGACGCCTTCGAGTGCAATTCGATCGATTATCTGCTCAAGCCGGTCAAGCCCGACCGACTTGCACAGGCCTTCCGGAAGTACGACCGCCTCCGCCGACATTTCGGAGGAGCCCTCGCCGAGACGGTCCGCAGCGCTCTCCTTGAGGATCGGTCATCCTACATGAAACGTCTCGTCGTACAGCGCGGAAGGGCGTATCACTCGATGGACGTCGCCCTCATTCGCTACGGATTTTCCGAAGAGAAGGCGACCTTTCTGGTCGATGGTGAAGGTAGGCAGTACCTGTGCGACGAGGCTCTTACCTCGCTCGAGGAGCAGCTTGATCCGGTCCGGTTTTTCCGCCTGAACCGGCAGTATCTGGCGTGCATCGATGCCATCGCCTCCTTCCGACCGGCCGCGCGCGGGCGCCTCAGGGTCGAGCTCGATCCTCCCGCCGCCGGCACGGTCGTCGTGAGTCAGGCGAGAGCCCGACGGTTCAGGCAATGGATGGAGGGATACAGCGGCGTTTGAATGCGCGCGGACGTACGTCACGAGGTGCGCGCGCCGACACGAGCCCCAAGGGCGACTGACGGCAGTAGATAACGGCGAGGCGGCGGAACGTCGCCGAGCGCGATGCGGCAGCACTCATACGTACGCGGATATGCGACTTGATGGTCTTACTGCCACGGCCTGTATTCACGCGGCACGTCGTCCGCCACGCGCTCGAAGGCCAGGTAGCCGAACTGGGTGACGCCGTAGGGATCGAGGACGTCGCCTTTCAGGTCGACGATCGTCGGTCCCTCCTCCAGAAGAAGCATCGACGTGCGGTACCTGGGCCGGCCGCGCTCGCCGCGCCACGCCAGATATGCTTCGTCTTCGAGCTCGCCGGTGTAGACCATCTCCAGAAACCCGTGGAACGCCAGGATGCGCTCCTGGTCGTCGTCGCCCGGCTGAAGCAGCTCGGACTCGTCGAGCGGGAAGCGGTTGTTGGCCGGCGTGGGTTCGATGCCGATGCCCTGCCGGGCGATCGGTCGCTGGTAGAGCTGGAAGCCCTGTTCTTCCACCCGCCCCTCCAGCACGGCCAGCATGAAATGGCGGAAGGACCCGTTGAAGGCCTCCGCCCGGTTCTTCTGCCAGCGGGCCGCATCTTCGGGGCTCGAAGGCGACATCTCCTCGTAGAGCGGCTCGCCGTCCCACCGGACCCGGTTGCTGGTGGCCTCGAATTCCGTCAAAAAATACTGGATGCGGTAGCCGAGGGCGCGGTTCTCGATCACCAGCGTCTCCGCGGCCCGCGCCGTAAACCGGCCCATACGGTCCGTGAAATCCAGGACTTCGGGATTGACGATCTCCGTATCCGCCGCGTTCGGGGTCTCTCCGATGAAGAGGCGGACGAACTTCTCCAGTTGCCGCTGCCAGCGCTCGTCGCGCTCGCCCGTTATCTCGACCTCGCCCAGCTCGATCACGGAGGGCGCGAGCTCGAAGTCGAACGTATGCTCGCCGCCCTCGCGGATGAATACGTCGAGCGCCTGGGGCTCGTACCCAACGATGGAGACGTACAGCCGCTGCGTGCCGAGCGGCACGTCGTCCAGCCGGTAGCGGCCGTCGGAGTCGGTCACGCTGCCGTTCATGGACACGGCGATGAAGACGTGGGCGTCGGGCAGCGGCATTCCGGTTTCGGCGTCGGTGACCGACCCCGTGAGGGCGGATTGGCCGGCCGCGCCGCCGACCGGCAGCAGGAAGACGAGAAAGAGTAGAAGTCGAGCCATAACGTGCAGGAGAATGGCATGAGAGGGGATCTACCTCTTAATCGCCAGGCCGATTTCAGATCCTTCATTTTTCTGGCAAACAGTCGGCGGGGCGCGCTGAAGGGGCACGACGTACTGCGGGTTCACGCAGCTTGCCGGTAGACCCGGCTGATGAGCTTCCACGTCTCACTGCGGTAGCGATAGTACGTCACGGCAGCGGGCACCCCCGTTTCGAGAAGAAGGGCCAGATAGAGGCCGCGGATGCCGAGAGGGGTGACGGCTCCGGCGTACGCGGCAGGCAGCGCGAACGCTACGAGACCGAGAACCTGCCCGTAGAGCGGCCACCTCGTGTCGCCGCTCGCTCGCAGCGGACCGAGCGAACCGTTCATGATCCCCCACAGCACCACGCTGACGCAGGTGGCACGGAGGAGCCCGGCCGTGGTCGGTACGAGGGCCGGGTCATCCACAAACAAAAAGCTGATCGGATGTGCTAGTGCGAACACGACCGCGGCTCCGATCGCGTAGACGGCCACGGCGTATCGAAGCGTATCGCGCGCATAGGCGCCTGCCTCGTCCTCTCGATTCAGGCCGAGGGCCTGGCCGACCAGGCTGCTCGAAGCCAGTCCGAATCCCCAGCCCGGCGTGTTGAGAAGCTCGCGGATGCGCAGGGCCACTACGTAGGCGGCCACGACGTCCGGCCCGAAAAGGCTCACGATGACCAGCATCGGGAACTGACCGCCGTTCTGGGCGATGTTCGTAAAGGCGAGCGGAGTGGAGATCTCCGCCAGGTGCCGCGCGGTGCGCCCATCCCAATGCGGGCGCGACCAGTCGATGCGCAGCGGAAGCGCGTGCAGGTAAGGGAGCGATCCTTTGGTGAGTCCCCACGCGAAGGCTGCAGTTGCGACTATATTGGCGATGACCGTGCCGAGGGCGGCGCCGGCGACGCCGAGGTCGAAGACGAAGATGAACACGGCGTTGAGGGCCACATTGGCGATCGCAGCGCCGGCACGGATGATCATGGGCGTCCATGCGTCGTTGGCGCCGACGAGGGTGCGGCTGCCGACCAGGTTGACGGCTGCGAAGGGCATCGCCAGGCTGACGATCCGCAGGTATTCGACGCCGTAACCGACGGCGGCCCCCTCCGCGCCGAGCAGCCGGATCAGCGCCTCCGGAAACAGCCAGAAGGCTGCCATCAGCGGCAGCATCACCGCGACGCCGAAGACGGCGCTCACCTTGATGGCCGTGCCGGCGTCCTTGGATTGCCCCGCGGCGAACCGCTGCGAGACCAGACTGATCGTGCCGCCGGCGATGCCGCCTCCGATCATGAAGGCCAGCGCCCAGTACGGAATGGCATAGCCCACGCCGGCAATGGCACCGGCCCCCAGCGCCGAGCCGACCATCGCGACGTCGGCCGTCTCCTTCGACATCCGAGCGAGGCCCGTAACGATGCGCGGCCAGGCCAGCGCCGAGACGCGGCGGGCCCGCATGCGGTCGACGAGTCCGATCCGGGCCAGTCCGTCACCGACGACTTCGATGGCGGCTCGAATCGGCGTGAGAAGGGATTTCAGCATGCAGTCGGTTGACGAGGCGTTCAGGCGCGCCGGCCTCGCTTGGAATCCGGGTTGTGAGCTCCGTTCGAGGCCATCATGAAACGTTCATGCCCACCGGCTCGCTTCGTATTCCGCCCTCTCTTCCGGGTTCGATCCGTTACCGGCTGAAACGGCTTCCACGCGCCATACTTTACGCTTCGGTCACAGTTGCCCGCGCGGCGGCGATCATGTCCGAGCCGGGAGGATCATACCGCAGGCGAGGACCCGCTAAATCGCCCGGCCCGGAGGATCATGCCGCAGGCGAGACCCGCCGAATCGCCCGGCTGGGCCCTCTTTGTTAGATTGCCCGTACGCTTTACGCGGCCCAACGACTAAAGCGAGCTCGTACGATTTGTGCGAACCGGGAGATTGATGCCGCGCGTACGACGGGAGTCGTTGGCGGCGGCACGTTTGAGGGCCACGAAGCTGAGTCGGATGTGATACATGGCGTTGACGGATCGAATGGACGACATAGAAGAACGCAGGATAAGCGGGGTGACCGTACGGATCGAGCGGACGGTGTGCATCGGCAGCAAGAACTGCATCCACATCGCCCCGGAGGTGTTCGAGCTGGGAATGGATCAGGTGGTGACGTTCCGAGACGATGCGGCGGACATTGACCGGGACCGTCTCGTAGAGGCCTGTCGCATCTGTCCGGTCGACGCGCTGATCGCCTTCGACGCCGGCGGCGATCGGATCGTGCCGGAGTGAGTCGGCACGGTGGTGCTAGAGCCCGGCGAGCAGGCGCGTGAGGAACGCCGCCGTGATGGCCCACAGGAAGCTGATCAGGGTGCCGATGATGATGTATTCGGCCTCCATGCGGTTGGAGCGCTCCCGCAGCTCGCCGAATCGAAAGATGGATTTCGCGGCGATGAGAAATCCGATGGCGCCAAACTGATCGATCAGCACGAAGATGAAAATGAGGGCCCGCTCGAGCCGGCCGATCGTGCGGCCGCCGTCTCGCAGGCCGCGCAGGCGTGTGCTTGCAGCGCGCTCGGTCCTCTCGAAAGGAAGGGACGGACCGTCGCCGGCTGCGCCAGGGCGACCCGCCCGGATCTGGGCCAGAAAGGGCTCTACGGCCATGTCCACGAAGTAGGCGCCGGCCTGCACGGTGACCACGAGCCCGGAGAGCAGGGCGAGCAGCTGGAAATAGGTCACGCCGAAAAGGCCCGCCCACAGCGACGTCTCGTACGCTGCGAACTGGATGAACAGCCAGGACGCGACCGCAAGGGTGGCCACATGCAGGGCCTGATCCGTCAAGAAGGCCTTCCATCCTCCGCCGGACAAGCGTTGCTTGCCGACGTCTATGGCGAGGTGGGAGGCGGCGATTCCCAGCGCCGCCGGCCAGATCGACCACGACCCGGCCAGGACCAGCGTCAGTCCTGCGTGGATGGTTCCGTGCTTCAGCAGCACGACCGGGCGCAGCTTCTGCGCGACGTCGCGCCGGCTTTGCAAGAGAAAGTCTCCCCCTACGTGCGCGGCCAGAAAGACCGTGAATATGGTTTGTAATACAGTCATGATCGACTGTTAATTCGGTTTACGGCCTATAGAGGCTGTGTGGTTGAGAAATTACACCTCACGTCCGCGCGGTCTGCCTCACGTCCGTGCGCGTCGAATGTCTCGTGCCGGCGGCGGCGATCTCCGGTATGATTATGCCTCACGCCGGGTCGAACACGGTTTCGGATGCGGACAGGGCATACTCCAGTGCATTCCATCCGGCCGCGGCGAGGTGTTGGGCGACGGTTTGCTGCGAGATGGGCCGGTCAATCCACTCCGCGCCGATCTCGTCCTGGGTGAGGCCGGTCAGTGCCTTGCCGACGGCATAGGCCTGCCGCTGGGTCCACTTTGTCGCCTCGACGTCGATCAGCTTGGCGACGGCATCCAGCAGGGAGCCCGTGGGCTCGCCGAGGCTTTCCGCCGCCGCCACCGCCATCCTGAAGCCTCGCTCCATCTGATCGAGTGCCTGTCCGGATCGCCGAAAGGCCGTTCCGTCACCGCCGGATATATCTGCTTCCGGTACAAAGTCGACCGTTCCGAAGCCCACGGCGATTCTGGTATCGACGCGCGTCTCGGCGAAGGCGGCGCGAAGCCGGGCACGGACGAACACCGCGATGCGCAGTGCGAGGGCCGGCTTCTCGACGAGCAGCTGCCAGGAGTCGCCCCGAAATATGTCCATAGGAGGACATCCCGCGGCGGGAAAAAACGCACGCACCTCCTCCGAAATGGCGCGCAGCCTGGTCGGTAACCGACTCCGTAGCTCGGCCGGAAGGGCACTCGAGCGCGCGATGTCCCCGGTCAGGACGGCCTCTAAAGAGGCCGCCGGCGTCTCCGGCATCTAAAGGTACAGTATCATGAACCTGTATGCGAATGATACAGTGTAAAACACCTGTCGCAGAAGTGCAAGGATGCCGTCGTGTCGAAGGGTGCTGACCGTTGCCGTCCAGGCCCCGCCCGATCGCGCTCGCCGGTTACGACGGAATCCTCCCAGGTGATCGTTTCGAGGGTTTGGAGATCCCTCGACGTCACGACCGCGTCGGTCGACGACGGATGGTCGTAGCGGAGCGGGCTGGGTGGGCGACAGCCCGATCGTCCACGTGGAGCCGGCAATCCTCGCTTACCTACCGCTTGCCGCAGCCGGGGTCCTCGGGCCGTCGTCCCTGGATGAAGTCGAAAAACCAGGTGTCCGCGAGGGCGTCCGTAGAGGGAAAGAGCGATCTTTCTTCGTCGTAGCCGCCGGCGACGAAGCCGTAGCCATTGTCGACGTTCGTCATCATTTCGGGGTGCGCCAGCACGTCGGGATCGAAGCTGCCTCCCGGAGGATCCCAATCGTCGGTTCCGACCGTCATGCTGACCGTAACCTCGAAGAGCGCGAGACCCATGCACTCCCGTTTCACGGAGCTGTCGGTTGCAACTCCGTACTCGGCATAGTAGGAGGATTTCGCGCGCTCATAGTCCTGCGTGGAGATTGACGTCGACCCGGTAGCCGTCCGCTCGCACGGTCTCTTGCCCGGTGCGCGAGACGGTGTGCTGCGCCATCGGTCCCAGCGTGTCCACCTCCGCATCGTAGAGGCGGACCCCGTAGGTCACCTCCAGGCGGACGAGCCGCACGTTTCGTCCTTCGATGGAGACGAGCAGGTAGCGCGTTCCCGTATCGACCTGCTCGACGTGCACCCGCCCCGGAATGTCGACGTCGACGGAACTCGTCTCGCCGTCCGACCGCGTCACGTCGATGCGATGGCGGCTTCCGAACTCCGGCTGTAAACTCGCCCAGAAAATATGATCGAGCTGGCCGGTTTCGCCGGTGACGACGGAGTCCTGCCAGAGGTGCGTCTCGCCCGTCGTGAGGTCGGTCGACGTGACGACGGCGTCGATGGAATCGCCCAGCGGTTCGAGCAGGTTTTCTATCGGCGAAACGAGGAGCGTCTGCGTGGTGAGCCGCGGGTTGAGGATGCCGTAGATCGAGAACGGCTGCTCGAGGCCTGACGGCGCGGCGATCTTGTCTGCGCAGCCGAACACGCCCGTGACGGCGAGCAGAGCCGGCAGCCAGAAGCGATATGAGACGCGGCGGTTCATTCCAGTCCGCAGCTGCAGTAATCGAGGCACTGTCCTGGCGGCCGCATCAGGAAATCGAAGAACCACGTACCGTCGACGACCTCGGAGCCGGGATATACGCGACGGTCGTGATTGTACCCGCCTCCCACAAACCCGAGTCCGTTCGTCACGTTGCTCATGACGTTCGGGTCGACGAGCACGTTGGCCTCGAAGACCGGCGGCGCCCACGCCGGATCAGCCACCAGAAGCCGTATCTCCATGCGCGTCAGCGCGAGGCCATTTGTAGTGGGTTGCCACCGAAGGGGGCCGAATTCAACCTGATATTCCCCAAGGACGCGCTCGTTGTCGACGTCGAGGTTAACGCGCAGACGGTAGCCGCCTTCCGTTTCTCGAATCTCGTCGTGGTACGTGAAGGCGTACGTTCCTGCAGGGGCTTTGCACGGATTGATCGCTGGATCGGGGTCCCCGAACTTATTGTACCATCGCACGGTGTATGCCACGTCGACGGCCAGCAAATGAAAATCCTCGCCCAGCAGATAGACGTCGAGATACGTCGGCGGGACGTCCTGCCAGGACACGTCTACGAGGCCAGGCACGTTTGCTTCGGCAGCGCTCACAGCGCCATCCGACCGAACGACCTCCACGCGGTAGGTGCCGCCGAATCGGGCTCGGAAGTCGG
>CAZXHQ010000107.1:0-9650 GCA_964640145.1 uncultured Rhodothermales bacterium
ATCCCAAATCGGAAATCTGCAATCCGAAATCCACTATCCCGCGGCCTTCTTCTCTCCAATCGGCGTCGTCTCGGTCAGCTCGGCCACGATGTCGTCCGGCTTGATACCTTCCGCTTCGGCGTTGAAATTGGTGATGATGCGATGGCGGAGGACCGGCGGCGCGACCGCGCGGATGTCCGCCGGCTCGACGAAGTACCTGCCGTTCAGGGCGGCCCGAGCCTTCGCCCCGAGGACCAGGCACTGGCTCGCACGCGGTCCGGCCCCCCAGCTCACGAACTCCTTCACAGACTCGGGCGCCTGCGGGTGCTCCGGCCGCGTCCGCCGCGTCAACTGCACCGCATAGTTTGCCACGTGGTCCGCGATCGGTATCCGGCGCACCGTGTGGCACAGCTCGTCGATCTCGGCCGCCGAAAGCGTCGGCACGATATCCGCGACGACGTCGGCCGTCGTCTGCTTGACGATCAGCAGCTCCTCGGCCTCGCTCGGGTAATCGACCAGGACGTTGAACATGAAGCGATCGAGCTGCGCCTCGGGCAGCGGATAGGTCCCCTCCTGCTCGATCGGGTTCTGGGTCGCGAGCACGAAGAACGGTTCGGGCAGGGCGTGCCGCTGGCCGCCGACGGTCACCTGATGCTCCTGCATGGCTTCCAGCAAGGCAGCCTGCGTCTTGGGCGGCGTGCGATTGATCTCGTCGGCCAGGACCACGTTCGCGAAAATCGGTCCTCTCACGAATTTGAAGGAGCGCCGACCGGTGGTTACGTCTTCTTCGATGATCTCCGTCCCCGTGATGTCGCTGGGCATCAGGTCCGGCGTGAACTGGATTCGGCTGAAGTTGAGGTCCGTGGCCTGGGCAAGCGTACGGATGAGCAGCGTCTTGGCCAGGCCGGGAACGCCGATCAACAGCACGTGCCCGCGAGCCAGCAGGCTTACGAAGACGTGCTCTACGATGCGTTCCTGGCCGACGATGATTTTCCCTACTTCACGGCGGAGCCGCTCGTAGGATTCCTGCAGGTCGTCCAGAACGTTCGGCGTCTGGGTCTGCGGCTCAGTTTGATGCATGGGAGGTGGCGATGAAATGAAGGAGACGGAGCGCGCGGATCGGGGTCCGTAGCGTCCTAGCGTGCGGCGATGTCGATGCGTTCAGCCTTACCACGCAGGTCTACGTAAATCTCTTCTCGCAGATCGTCAATCCAGTTCTGCATCCACTCAGCACGCTTCTCCTGAAGAGCGAACTGTTCTATCCGCTCATAGTCGGTATCGAGAGCAACCGTGTGCTCCTCCTGGTGTCGTATAAGCTGAACGATGTGATAGGCCTGCCGGTCGCCTTCCAGCTGAACGCGAGCCGGTTTACTAATCTCGCCGACCTCCATCGTGTCGAGCGTCGCCTGCCAGAGCTCGCCGAGATTCGATATGATAAGGTCCCGCTCGCCGGTTTGCGGATCCACCACGCGGCCGCCCATCTGTGCGCTCCTGTCTTCCTGCGAATGGCGTTTGGCCATCAGCTCGAAGGGCATGCCGTGCGTGAGGATGGAATCGCGAACCTCCGACAGAAACTCGATGGTTTCGGTCGGGTCGATCCGGCTGTCGTCGATCTCGACCAGGATGTGATTCAGGTCGACCGTCTCGCCGCGTCGATCGTTGACCCGTACGATATGGTACCCGAAGGGTGTTTCGAATACCTGCGATATGTCGCCGACGGGAATACGGGAGGCCACGGCAGCAAACTCAGGCACCAGATCGCTGAGATTGGTGTCCTCGATGCGCCCGCCTGCCTGCGCGGAGCCGGGATCGTCCGAAAACCGCCGGGCCATCTCCTCGAACGACGCCCCCGCCGCGACGATCGAGTCTCGGATCGCCGAGATGATCTCGTGCGCCTCCGATTTGGCCTCCGGCGTCAGCTCGGGGTATCGGACGATATGGTTCACGCGCACGACGGGGGGGATGGTCGGAAGCGAGTCGGTCGGAAACTGTTCAAACCATTGCCGGACCTCCGACGGCGTAATGCGGATGTCGCGAATCTTGGATTGACGGAGCTGGTCCGCCAGAAGCTGATCTCGAAAATCGTCGCGTAATTCCGCCTTGATGCGAACGATGCTGCGTCCATAGAGCTCTTCGAGGCGCTCTTCACTGCCGATCTGGGACACCATCTGATCGATCCGCTGGTCGAGGGCCTGGTCGACCTGTTCCTCCTGAACGGTGATGTTCGTGTCCCGGCGGGCGGCGACCGCGAGGATTTCCTGATTGATGATCTGGTCGAGCGCCTCCATCCAGACCTCCTCGGAATTGGGGAGCTGGGGCTGCTGCTGCATGAGGTTCGCGACCATGGCGTCGACCTCGGACTGCAGGACAATTCTATCGCTTACGACCGCGACGATCTCGTCGAGCACTTCACCGTCCTGCGCTTGTGCGAAACGCGGCGCGAGGAGAACGAACGCAGCCAGCGCGGCTGTGAAGATAGACTTGAGCTTTCGCAACGGCATGAAGAGTTGAGTCCTTTTCGAATAACAATGAAGAGGGCAGCGAGGGCTTGACAGGACCGCGCCGAACGGGGATGCGCGGGGCGCCGGCGAAGGCCCTGGTCAGCACGTCGCGAAAGATGCCGGCAGAAACGACCCCGCTCACTTGACTTCGAGATCTTCTCGTGCCAGGGCTTCATTCCTGAGGCGTTGAACCTGACGTGCATATAACTGTTTCCGGGACTGAATGATCAGGCGCCGGGTGAGCTCCTCCTCGATCCACTCCGGCTCCGGAATCGTCCCACTCGGAACCCGTTCGGCGAGCTGGACGACGTGGAACGTGGAATCAAGCTCGACGACGGGAGCCGTCTGACCGTCGGAGAGACGGCCAAGAACTTCCTGGAGGGGCGGCTTGCCGCCGAAGAGCCGGCTTTCAGGATGGTAGCTGGAGGAGACCTGCCGCGCGAAGGCGCCGTTGGACGCCAGTCGGTCGACGACCACGGCAAATACGGAATCCCGTGCGGACAGATCGGCCTGTTGAAGGAGGCGGCGCGCTTCTTCGGCTTGCGACCGCGTGGCCGTCTCCAGATAGCGAAGGCGGACGAAGTCTTCTCGGAGCCGGAGCTGCTCTTTGTGCCGCTCGTAGTACGACTGGAGTTCGGCGGCCGACGGCGTCACGTCGTTCTCGTCGTACATCCGCGCAACCAGGGCGTTGACGAGCACCGATCGCCGGCTTTCCTCCAGCATCCGCCGAACGTCCTCTTCTTCCTGGATGCCCCGTCGGAGAGCCTCCTCGTGCAGCACCTCGTTGGTAACCCATTGCTCGATAATCTGAGCGCGCGCCTCGGCCGTGTCCTGGCTTGACGGCAGATTTTCGAACGCCCGGTTCACTTCTTCTTCCGGCAGGTAGCGATCACCGACGCGCGCAACGTAGTCCGGCCTCGCCTCCTGCTCGTCGCAGCCGACGACGAAGACGAGGCAGACCAGCACCACCGTCTCGATCGTTCGTAATCTGGAGAGCCGCATGCTATTCCTCGCCGGGCTCGTCCGAAGTCGCCGCCGTATGCTCGTCGGTGCGAAAAGCCCGGACCAGTCGCTCCGGAAAGGTATGGGCATCATACCGGCGTCTGAGTCGATCGATCACTCGATCCTCTACGATCTGCTGGTATTCGCTGACGACGGCGGAACGCGCTTCTTCGAACGTCTTGAGCCGCGCCGGTTCGACGCCGTCGTTGATGACGAGTACGTACTCGCTCCGATGTGGAAGCACGTCGGTGCGGTGCCCCGTGGGAAGACCGAGCGCTCGGTCATAAACCGCGTGCGTGGAGTCGGCGATCATCATCGTGTCGATGCGAACCGCAGACGAGGAATCTCCGGCGAACGCATCGGCTAGCTCGGAGACGGTAAGGCCCTCGTCGAGCCGGCGCGCGGCCTCGTGGAGCAGGGTGTCCGATTCGCTCTGCAGTGAAATCACCCGGGTTCGCTCGGGCCAGCGATACCTCTCCGTGTGGGCATCGTAGTAGGAGCGCAGTCCCGAGGTGTCCTGCTCGGCAACCGCCCACACGGAATCTTCCATGAACTCGAATAAGACGAGCCCATCTCGGAACTCTGTCATGAGACGACGAAATTCCTCGTCTCGATCCTCGAGCCGCGCGGCCTCCACGTCGATCGCGCGCTGCGTGACGAAGGACGTCACGAGGTTGCGGACGCGAGGCTCGGTATCCTGCGCTCCTTCGAGCGCCGAGGGATCGGCGGCCAGGGCCAGGTCGCGCACCGTGAAGCTCGTGTCACCCATCACGAAGAAGGTGTCGGAGAGGACGTCGTCGGAAAGGCGGCCGCTTTTCAGCACCGCGTGGACGGAGTCCCCCGGGACCCCGTCGAGAGCATCGATCACCCGAGCCGTGTCGATCCTGGCGTTATGCTCCAGCATGATCTTCCGGGCAAACGCCTGTTCGGCCATCTCCGTGCGGGGCAGCCGGCCTGCTAGCGTCTTGATTTCCTCGTAGGCCTCCTCGTACGTCGGCGTTTCCGCGCGTTCGGTAAGCTGGATCAGATGCAGCCCGTACGGCGTCTCGACGACGTCCGAAACGGCGCCGACCTCTTCCAGTGAAAACGCCGCGTCCTTGAACGATGCGTCCACCGGCGCGGTATAGCTCAGCATGCCGAGATCTCCTCCTCGCGGCTTGGACTGCGCGTCCTGCGAGTAGGTCTGGGCCAGCTCGCCGAAATCGGCACCCTGCTCGAGCTGCAGCTTCAGGTCCTGAAGGGTCTCCCACGCCTGGGCGGAGTCTGCGTCCGTCGGATTCGGCCGCAGCATGATGTGCGAAACGCGAATGTCCGGCTGGGCGGCTCGGCGATCGTGCACCTTAAGGAGGTGGTACCCGAACTGCGTGCGGAACACAGGCGAGAGGTCTCCCACCGGCGTCTCGTAGGCATAGGTTTCAAACGGCTCGACGAGGTTTCCGCCTGTGAAATAGCCCAGACGCCCGCGGTAACCGCGGCTGCTCGGGTCTCCGGCAGCCGACGGATCCTCGGAATGTCGCAGTGCTAAATCCCCGAAATCGACGCCCTGGAGGGCCGAATCTCGTACGGAGTGCATCGCTCGATAGGCGGCCAGCGTGTCGGCGGGCGGAGCGCCGGGCGCAACGCGAAGAAGGATGTGACTGACGTCGACGACCTGCTGCTGTCGTTCGTAGAGCTCTCGGATGATCGGATCGAGCACTTCGGTCTCCAGCAGAAACGGACGGGCGAGCTGCGTGCGGTACGACTGAATCTCTTCGCGCACGTCGGACTTCGACGGAATGCCCGCCTCATGGGCAGCGGCTACCTTGAGGCGAAAATTTACGTACCGCTCCAGAAAGTCGCGATACGCTGAAAGCGAATCCTGTTCGGCGCTTTCGAGGCTCCCGGTGGAGCGGACGTACTGCCGCTCGAAGTCCTCCAGCGTCAACGTTTCTCCTGCGAAAGATGCCACGACGTTCGGATCGTCCGCACCCGGAGCGACGGCCGTCCGCTGCGACGATCCGCATCCGATCGTCAGGGTCATGGCGACCAGGGCCGTAAAGGCGGTGCACGTTCTGTTTCCAGACTGGGAGGTCATACTAGGCGATGTACGTAGGTTTTCTAGTGATGGGGGAGGCGGGGCCCGGAGCCGGACCGGCGCGCCCACGCGTCCAAACGAGCCGGGCGCCGTGATGTTCTCGGGCGGAGGCTCGACCGCGGGCGCGGGAGACGCTCCGTCTGCTGCCGTCCCGGAACTCGCCGATTCTCGGAGTTCTATAAATTTTGTCCGAGGTGCGACTTCTATCGAGGCCGCACCTCTTTACATTCACTCCATGTGATACGAAATGATCGGAATTTCCGCACCTACTCCAAGCACGCCCACCCAGACATGACCGAGCCGCTCTCAAAGGAGGTCCGCCTCCGCTTCGCCCCGAGTCCCACCGGCCTGCTCCACATAGGCGGGCTCCGAACGGCGCTCTATAATTATCTGTTCGCCCGGAAGCATGACGGACGTTTCGTGCTCCGCATCGAAGATACGGACCGGGAGCGATTCGTCGAAGAAGCAGAAGCGGATATCCTCTCGGCGGTCGAATGGACGGGCCTGACCTTCGACGAAGGCCCCGGCGTGCAGGGCCCGCACGCTCCGTACCATCAGTCGCGGCGTAAAGAGACGTATGCGGAATATGCTCGCCGTCTTGTCGACGGGGGGCATGCGTACTATGCCTTCGATACCGTCGCGGAACTCGAAGCGATGCGTGAGCGCTTCGCAAGTCCGGCGAATCCGTCCCCGAAATACGACGCGCTCACCCGGACCGAGATGTCGAACTCGCTGCGACTCTCCGGCGAGGAAGTTCGGCGGCGCATAGAGCGAGGCGACGAATACGTGGTGCGGCTGAAGGTGCCCGAGGCGGAGACCGTTCGGTTTCGTGACCTGATTCGAGAAGCCGTCTCGTTTGAGACGGGGTCGCTGGATGATCAGGTGCTCGTGAAGTCGGACGGAATGCCGACCTATCACCTCGCGAACGTCGTCGACGACCACCTGATGGACATTACCCATGTGATACGCGGAGAAGAATGGCTCTCGTCGACCCCGAAACACATCCTGCTGTATAGATTCCTGGGATGGGACCCGCCCCAGATGGCCCATCTTCCGCTCATCATGAGTCCGAGCGGCGGGAAACTCTCCAAGCGGGATGCCGAGGAGCTCGGCATTCCCGTGACCGTCGCCCAGTATCGCGACGCCGGCTACGAACCGGAAGCATTGATCAACTATCTCGCCTTCCTGGGATGGAATCCCGGCACCGAGCGGGAGATCTTCTCCCTCGACGAACTCGTCGAGGCCTTCAGCTTCGACCGGGTAGGCTCCAGCGGCGTACAGTTCAATCTCGACAAGCTCAACTGGTACAACGAACAGTATGTCAGGAGCTTCTCGGTGGACGAGCTGCTGAAACGCGCTCGTCCGCATCTCGACGAACGTGGGATCGTCGCAGAGGATGCCTATCTGCGAGACGTAGCGGTTCTCATGCAGGATCGCATCACGTTCGTGAAGGATCTGGCCGAGTCGTGTGACTATTTCTTCGAGGATCCGGAGACCTATGAAGAGAAGGGCGTAAAAAAGCGCTGGAAGGCCGATTCCGCGGAGCTGCTGTGCGCCTACGCGGATCGGCTTGAAGCGGCCGATGGGTTCGACGCGGACCGGGCGGAGGCCGTTCTACGAACGTTGGCGGACGAGCGGGGCGCCGGCGCCGGACGCATCATCCATCCGACTCGCCTCGCCGTCAGCGGCGTATCATTCGGGCCCAGTCTCTTTCACATGATGGAGGTGCTGGGCAAGGACGTGTGCCTGCGTCGCATGCGCCGAGCGGCCCAGGAGTTGGGTGCCCGTTGAGGAACGGTTCTCTAGACGGAACGCCGGAAGGCGTCCAGTATCGCCTCCGCGGCGGCCGATGCCGTCACTTCTCGGCGCAGGACCCGTTCTTCGTACGCCGCGAGCGTAGCCGCGACGTCGGCATCCCGGTGAAGCGCCTCGAGCAGCTGTTCGTCGAGCGTCTCGCGAAGCCAGAAGCGAGCCTGATCGCGGCGGTGCGTCTCGAAGTAGCCGGACGCACGCGTCGTCCGTTCGTAGTCGAGCACGTCGCCCCAGATCGTATCGAGGCCCGCACCGGTCCAGGCCGAGCACGTTCGCACCGTCGGCTGCCAGCCGGAGGCGGTCGGGGGAAAGAGGCGAAGCGCACGTGCGAACTGGTTCTTCGCCCGCTCCGCCGCCTCCTTATTGCCTCCGTCTGCCTTCGTGACGGCGATGGCATCTGCCATTTCGACGATGCCTCGTTTGATGCCCTGCAGCTCGTCTCCTGCGCCGGCCAGGGCGAGAAGTAGGAAGAAGTCGACCATCGAGTCGACGGCCGTCTCGGCCTGGCCCACGCCGACGGTCTCAACGAAGACGGTGTCGAAGCCGGCCGCCTCGCAGAGGAAGATGGCTTCACGGGTGCGCGCGGCGACGCCGCCCGGCGACGTACCGCTCGGTGAAGGCCGGATGAACGCGTTCGACCTCGCTGCGAGCTGCGGCATGCGCGTCTTGTCCCCCAGAATACTACCGCGCGAAAGCGTGCTCGACGGGTCTACGGCGAGGACGGCGAGGCGGCGATCTTCCTCGTCCAGCAGGCGAACGCCCAGCGCGTCGATGAACGAACTCTTCCCCACGCCCGGCACGCCCGTGATGCCGACGCGCAGCGACGCGCCCGAGAGGGAAAGACAGGCCTGGAGCAGCTGGTCCGCGGCGGCCCGATGGTCCGTCCGGCTGCTTTCGACGAGGGTGATGGCGCGGCCGAGCGCGAACCGGTCTCCGCTGCGCACGCCCTCGACCAGATCCGGTACCGACGGCGGCGTCACGACGCTTTCTCCTCCGCCAGCATGGCGTCGAGAATGCGGATCGCTGCGTCAGTGACCGACGTTCCGGGTCCGAAGATCTCTCCGACGCCGGCGCCGCGCAGAAACGAAAAATCCTTCTGAGGGATCACACCCCCGACCACGACGCGGATGTCCGGCCGGCCCATCTCCCGAAGTCGTTCGATGACCTCGGTTACGAGCGTCTTATGGCCGCCGGCGAGCGTGGAGATCCCTAACACGTGCACGTCGTTCTCGGCGGCCTGCCGGGCCACCTCGGCCGGCGTCTGAAAGAGCGGACCGATGTCCACGTCGAAGCCGAGATCCGCAAACGACGTCGCGATGACCTTGGCCCCTCGGTCGTGCCCGTCCTGCCCGACTTTAGCGACGAGCACCCGCGGGCGCCGGCCCGCTCGCCGGGCGAACGCGTCAGCTTTGGCGCGAGCCTCTTCGAAGGCGTCGGTTCCCTGCGTCTCCTGCGCGTACGCGCCGGCGGACAGCTGGCGGGATGCCTTATATCTTCCGAATTCTTTTTCCATGGCGTAGGAGATTTCACCCAGTGTAGCGCGGCGGCGCGCCGCTTCGACCGCAGCATCCAGCAGGTTGCCGGCTCCCGTTCGGGCGTATTCGGTAAGCGTCTCGAGCGCCTGGCGCACGGCCTGCTCGTCCCGATTCTCGCGCACGGCGCGGAGTCGTTCTACCTGTGCCTTTCGCACGGCCGTATTATCGACTTCGAGGACGTCGAGCTGCTCGGCATCCTCGACTCGAAACCGATTGACCCCGACGAGCACGTCCTTTCCCAGGTCGATGCGCGCCTGTTTTCGAGCGGCGGCCTCTTCGATCCGGGCCATCGGTATCCCAGCTTCGATCGCGCGGGTCATCCCTCCCGCATCTTCCACCTCTTCGATAAGATCCCAGGCCCGGTGCGCCAGCTCGTGGGTCAGCGACTCTACGTAGTACGACCCGCCCCAGGGATCGATCGCGCGCGTAACGTCCGTCTCCTCCTGCAGATAGACCTGCGTGTTGCGCGCGATGCGGGCGGAGAAATCCGAGGGAAGGGCGATCGCCTCGTCAAGTGCGTTCGTATGGAGGGACTGCGTGTGTCCCAGGGCCGCGGCGAGGGCCTCCATGCAGGTGCGCGCGACGTTGTTGAACGGATCCTGTTCGGTGAGGCTCCAACCCGACGTCTGGCAGTGGGCCCTCAGGGCCATCGATCTGGGGTTTTTCGGGTCGAAGCGCCTGACGAGCCTGGCCCAGAGCAGCCGGCCCGCGCGCATTTTAGCGATCTCCATGAACAGATTCATCCCG
>CAZXHQ010000108.1:0-9643 GCA_964640145.1 uncultured Rhodothermales bacterium
GATAAATAGGCCGGGTAGCACAGCCCCGGATTACGATCTATCGGCCGCCGGCCGCCCAATATTCCCGAATGAGGGTCTGCAGTTCATCCCACGGCAGCACATTCACTTCGTCTGCCCACGACTCGTATTCGTCGATGAGCTGCTGCTTCCTCTCCGGGAACTCAGCACTCAGATCATTGCTTTCTGTCGGGTCTTCTGCCACGTTATAGAACTCCCATTCGCGATCCAGGCGGGCGGAGACGGCTTTCCAGTCGCCCGATCGGATACCCCGGTTGCCCTGGTGTGCGAAATAAAGCGGACCATCCCTTTCCAGTTCTTCGCCCTCGAATACCGGCACGAGGCTCACGCCCTCCATGGGCGTTACGGTATGGCCGTTTCGCTCCTCCGGATATGCCGCTCCTGCCAGCTCGATGAATGTCGGCATCAGATCGATGACATGGGCTATATCGTCGCGGTTGATCACGCCTGGACGAATCATATCCGGGTAGTGGGCGATGAACGGACCGGCGATTCCGCCGTGGTGGCTGAATTGTTTCCACAACCGGAACGGCACGTTGCTGACCTCAGCGCCTTCGTAGCCATAGGTCGGAAACGAATTGGGACCGCCCGGCTCTCCGTCGAGATGGTCGTACTGCGGGGTGGTATGGCACCCCCCGTTATCGGAAAAGAAGAAAATGAGGGTGTTATCGAGCACGCCGCGCTCTTCGAGCCGATCGATAACCCGTCCGATTTCCCGGTCCATGTGATGGACCACGGCCGCATAGAGTGTCATCTCCTCCTGCCACGCTGCCTTCCGGCTTTCATCGACCTCCTCCCAGGAGTCGACGCGATCGCTCGTCGGCGGGAGCATCACATGGTCGTCGAAGAGACCGAGCTGTCGCTGGTTTTCGAACCGCAGGCTTCGTAGGCTGTCCCACCCGATATCGTAGGCGTCCTCGTATTTTTCGATGTCCTTCGGAAAGGCATGCAGCGGCCAGTGCGGCGCCGTATAGGCGAGATAGAGGAAAAACGGATCTTCCTCTTCGTGTTCTTCCAGGAACTCCAGCGCGTGATCGGTGAACGCATCCGTCATGTTATACCCTTCATTTCGCCTCCACTCCTCTTCCGTGACGGGAGGCAAATCGATCAGCTCATTGTCCTCGGCGAAAACAAGCCGCTCCTCACCGTCCGGATCCCGGTAGTTGATATTCGTATAGTAACTGCTCGCGCCTTCCAGCAGGCCGTAGTATCGATCGAATCCCCTGTCGACCGGCCACCGTCCCCGTTCCCTACCGACGTGCCACTTGCCGGCGTGATAGCTTTTGTATCCCTCGTCGCGCAGCACCTCCGCAAGGGTGACAGTGTTCTCGTTGAGATAGCCTTGATACTCCGGAACACCCAGTTCGCCATCCAGGAGGCCCACGCCGGCCTGCTGGGGATACAGTCCGGTGAGAAGAGAAGCCCGCGTAGGGCTGCACCGGCCCGTGTTGAAGAACTGCGTCATCCGAAGCCCGTTTTCTGCAAGCCGGTCCAGGTTGGGCGTATCGATCTCCGAGCCGTAACTCGAGAGATCCGAAAAACCTAGATCGTCGGCGAGAATGACGATGATGTTCGGCCGCGGCGGATCCTCTGAAGACTCTGACACTTCACATGCCGCAAGCAATAGAAGGCACGGCAACGCTAAGCAGGCCGATTGAATCTTCTTCATCTCGGTAACCCACATCGTGTCTTACTCTGAACGTTCGGACATCATCGTCTGAATTCGCTGTTATTCCGACACCTCGGAGCCCACCTCCGCTGCAAAATCGTCCATCTTCTGACGCAAGCGCCGTACGATTTCGGGCTTTTCGTCGGCGCGGTTGAAGCGCTCTCCGATATCTAGCTGGAGGTTGTAGAGCTCAGGTTCTCCGTCGGCCGCGCGCAGCTTCCACGGCCCCTCGCCGTTCGCCTCCAGCGCCGCCGGGACCTCTCCGACGCTCCAGTCGTGTCAGATGCGGGCGACCCGCCAGCGTCGTGCTGCGGCGCGGCTACCAGTATGTTTCGCGCAGATTCAACAAGCGCGGATAGTTGGCATCCCGGTCGTCGAGCTGTCGTTTCTTCTCCAGCAACACATCCTTGAGTTGCTCGACCGTCTCCTCGTAGGCCGGATCCTCATACACGTTGTCCATCTCGTGCGGATCCTTCTGCAGGTCATACAGCTCCCAGCCCGGCGTCGTGGGTGCGTTGTCGGTCTGGTCCAGGGGGAGGCCGTAGAAGAAAATCAGCTTGTGGCGGTCGGTCCGCACCCCGTAGTGCGCCGGGCGACGCGCTCCGTCGCCGTGCATCCAGTAGCGGTAGTAGACCGCCTCGCGCCAGTCGGTGGGCGGGCGGTCCCCCAGGACGGGTCGAAAGCTGCGCCCCTGCATGTAGCCGGGTGTTTCGAGGCCGGCATAGTCCATCATCAGCGGTGCGAAGTCAGCGTTCGTGATCAAATCATCGATTACGCGACCGGGCTCGATCTCTGCCGGATAGCGGATCAGGAAAGGCATTCGTATCGACTCCTCGTACATCCAGCGCTTGTCGATGTAGTTGTGCTCGCCGAGAAAATATCCTTGATCCGACGTGTAGATGACTACGGTGTTGTCTTTCGGTCCGGCCTCATCGACGTAATCGAGCAGACGTCCTACGTTCTCGTCCAGGGCGGCCACGCAGCGCAGGTAGCGCTTCAGGAAACGCTGGTAGCCGTGCCGCTTGACCTGCCGCTCGGACATCTGGCTCAGAGGAGGAGACGGCTCCCAGCCCCCGTGGCTCGGCTGCCGGAGCCGGTGTGCCATCGTCTGTATAGTAAAGCCGTAGGGCTCCGAGCCGGGCGAGCGATGGCTCTTGTCTTCCCACAGGCTCGGCGGCTCCGGGATGAGCACGTCCGTGAAGAGCTCCGCCGTGCGCTCCGGATGCTGAAACGGCTCGTGGCAGGCCTTGAAGTGCGCCATCAACACAAAGGGGTCCTCCTGATCGGCTTGCTCCTCCAGCCAGGCGAGGGAAAGATCTGCGATGACGTCAGCGGAATAGCCCGCGTGCTCTGTGTACTCGCCGGTGCGGCTGTTTTTCAGCTTCGGGTTGAAGTAATCCCCCTGACCCCGAAGCACGTTGTAGTAGTCGAAACCGGACGGGTTGCTCTTGAGGTGCCACTTGCCGATGACGGCCGTCCGATAGCCGGCCTCGCTCAGCTCCTTGGCGACGTTCGGACGCTGCGGGTCGAGTGTATCGCGCAGGGTGTAGGCCCCGTTCTTATGGCTGTACTGGCCGGTTAAGATGGTCGCGCGGCTAGGCACGCAGATCGAGTTGGTGGCAAACACGTTGTTTAGTCGGGCTCCTTCCTGCGCCAGGCGGTTGATGTTCGGCGTCGGGGCCACGTCGCTCAGGCGCGAGCCGTAGGACTGGAAGGCCTGTGACGTATGATCGTCGGCCATGATAAAGAGGATGTTCGGGCGCTGGTCCTGTCCGGCGGCCGGACCGACGGCGTACATATTCACGAGAACCACGAGCACAGCGGCACATGTTGCGCAATAACTGCTCCCGTGTCGCCCCGAAGTGTGCCAAACGTTCTTCATGCGATGTGGCCTGTTCCCCTGAGTCCATGTTCGCAGCCTCGTTCGCAGCGACGGCGAATCATTCGGATGGACCCCGACCGCTTTACGTATGCCGGTGGCCGCTATGTGGCGAGGCAGCGCGCGGTCATCCACTCCTCCATCCTGCCCGACCCCGTACGAGCGCCATCACTCGCGAATCTCCGACCACCCTCGTCGAATGACCGAATACGTTGCTTGACCTGGTCCGGCACCTCGTCGGTGGCGACCGGTTCGAAACCGGCACTTCGGTAGAGCTGGATCTCGTTCGCGGCGGACTTCTTCGCGGCCAGGCCTCCGGCCGGGTCGATCGTGATCCGCACGTACAGTCGTTCCAAACGAGCCGGATCGCTGCCGCTCTCCATGATCCGCCGCGTCTGCATCTGACGCAGAAAGTGTTCGCCGATTCCGACTCCCCAGAGGCCGGGCGGCACGAAGAAGTGATCCGCATCCCAGACGAGGTTGACGTCGACGCGCGACACGACGACCTGGGCGGCCTGCACCTCGTACTCGTAGGATCGATACTCCAATCTCAACAGGAAGGGAAGGACGGTCTGCCCGTCCAAGAGTACCTCCGGATGGGCCTGTTTCCAGCAGCGCATCGCGAAGCCCCGGACGCTGGTGCTGAGCCGACCGATCGAACCGTTGACGGAATCGCCCGGGCGCGCACCTGAGCGGACGCCGTATTGTCGCTCGACAAATCGCGTGAAGGGCTGCGGATACATGGTCTTCAGCAGCGGCCACCAGAGTCGAAACAGCGGAGCGGACGTCCACCGTGCGAAGTAATTCATCATCCCCAGGTACAACGGGTGGTTGTGATTCTCCTCCAGATTCTCCCTGGTGTATGCTTCTTGGAAGAGGAGTAGCACGCGTCGGATCAGATGAAGTGAGGGGGCGAGATCTTCGGGATCCGGCAGGCGCTGACGTTCCGCCGAGGCCCGGGCTCGTGCGTCGGATTCGGCATGTTCGAGCACCTCGCCTTCCTCGAGCGGTCTGTCTTGTTCGACCTTCTCGCTGCCTTCGACCGGCCCGTCTTGCTTGACGTTCTCGCCGTCTTCAACCGGCTCGCTTTGCTCGATCTGCTCGCTCTGCCCGACGGATCCGTCGCCGTCATGGTCGGTCGGCTCGCTGGAGGCGTACGTCTCGACGGAGGCAAGATCAATCTCCAATAACCTGTCCCGGTCCAGATCGTCGATTTCCTTGTAGACCTCGCGAAGCAGCGTTTCGCATTCGGGCTGCCGCAGAAGCGCGTCGATCTCCGCGATGCGATCGGCGAAGTGCGAGAGCCGGCCGCCGAAACCATCCGGAACGGCTTGCCCTTCTCTACGAGCCCTGAGGAATACCTGCCTTACGTACTTGCGGTCTGTAGGCTCGAGATCCGCAATGATGTGCCGAAACGCGGCATCCGCGACGTGCTCTCCGAGCCGCCGATAGGCCTCCCACTGCGCCTCGTCATAGAATTGATCGCCCGTGGATTCGTGCGGAAATGCGTCGTTCCGCGTCTGGTACTGGGCGACGTCGGCAGGCTCGTTGCCCGTCGTACTCGGCTTGAAGAGAAGGAGGATGCCGGTGTCGCCTTCGGGATAGTGGATGTCGCCGGCCACCATCGCCTGGCGCGACATGCCGTTGTCGTCCGGGCGCAGCGGCGAAAGGTCGATCTGGATGTCTACCCCGAAATCAGCCCGCACCCGACGTACCACGTTGCCGAAATCGTTGAATCCGACCGTCGGATCCGCCCCGCAGTCCGACGCGATGATGAAGCGGCAATGGCGCCGGATCAGCTCATAGAGGGCCATGTTTTCGAAGTGCCCTCCGTCGGAGAGATGGACGTGGCGCCCGTCGGCCGTCGCGAGACCGAACATTTCCTTGAAGAAGGGCAGGCCGATCAGTTTCCGTTCGAGCCAGGTGATCGGATCCGTCCTGGAAACGCCGGGCAACCACAGGCCCAGACGCAGATTGAAGGCGGCCATCAGAAAGGTGACGGCCGGTCCGAGCCTTTTCGAAATCCCGCCCATCAGTGGATTGAAGGCGGCCGCCGAGGCCGTTACGGCGGCGCTCAACGTGGGCGCCGGTAACTCGTCGCTCCAGAGGCGACACTGCTCGGAGACCGTCAATCCCTTGCTGGAGAGAACGGCGCTGCATGCGCCGCGGTGAAGACTGCCGAGCTCGCGGGAGGCAAGGTCGTTGGCGGCGCAGCAGATCAGATGGAACGGGCGCCTCTCCTGAAACGGGCGCCCGTCGTCGATTTCGCTGAGCCGGAAGTCGTCGTCTTTCCGTTCCTCCGTCTTTCGCTTCGCATCCGGATCGGTATTCGACGCTCCCAGGTAGGCACGAGCAATGCGTGCGCGGTAGAAGGTATGCAATCCAATTTCGTTTGGATCGAACAGCAGGAGCGCGACCACGATGACGAGCATCGACGCCAGCGCCATAGTGAGCGGCGGGCTGTAGGTAAAGTCACTCCGATCGAAGGCTACGATTCCGGCAATCGTGGACACGATCATGAGGACGAGCGCGAGGTACGCCAGGATCTGCGGCAGCATAGGCCGCAGGCGCGCCACCAGGCCGGAGCCGAGAGGAGCCTTCCCCTCGGTGCTTACGCGTTTGTGGACACGGGAGAATAGCCAGACCGCAATGCCCGTCGATCCTACCAGTCCGGTCGCCACCTCGGGGTGATCTCCGCGTATCGCGAAACCGACCAGGAGCGCTCCGATCCACCAGAGGACGGCAATGACGGTCCAGATCACTGCGGCGAAGATGAACCGCGCATGCACCCGGTCGAAGGAATTTCGCCGCACGCGACGCACGTGGTCGTCCACCCAGCGGGATCCCAACCATCTCCTGATCGACATGGCGAAGCTCGCCGCCACCCACGGGCCCACGGGCGTCAAGACGTACAACCAGGTTTCGACGGGCTGCGCGTCTCCGATCACGGGAAGCCGCTGGTCCGCATCGTACCATCCTGCCCCGCCGTCCCAGAGGACGGTATGCAAGAGCCACCACACGAAGCCGGAGCTGATCACGCCCCAGCTCAGCGCCTCGACGTAGGCCGCCCAATCCGTCTCCTCTCCGCGCGTTCGCCAGACGGCTTCCGTGACGAGGAGCAGCAGCGCGGTGATACCGACGTAGATGGCGATCGATGGGACGGGGTCCAGCGCGAATAGCCCGTAGGCCATGAGGCACCAGGTTAGCACCGCTAACGTGATGACGGACAGCGCGCTGAGCAGCGACGGCGCCAGGGACGACGCCAGATTCACGAGGATTCGCCCGGTGTCCCAGCTCAGCACGCCCAGGTGCGGTGCCAGGAAGTTGCTGAACTCGCGGAGGTGGCGCACGGGGTCGGGCTCCGGCCGTCCGTCACTTCCCGTCCCCTCCGGAAATGCCGGTGCATTGGAAGGCTGCGTGCGACGCTTTCGCCAGGCCGTCCAGAAGCTGCCGACGTAGCCTCCGCCCGATACGGTCGAAAGGTAATCAAGCTCGTCGATTAGCCTGAAGCGATGGAGCCCCTGAAGTAGGCCCAGGTTGAACGTCGAGCTGCGGATTCCGCCACCCGAAAGCGAGATGCCGTAGACGTCCCGCGACGGCTGCGTAACCCGCTTCTCGTTGGCGGCAGGCGGACGCTCGCCGATCTCGTGCTCGATCAGGTTGTCAAGCGTGCAGCGCTCGGGGTTCATATGGTGGCGAGCTCTCGCCGGTGTCGGGATCACCGGCCCCATATCCGCCGGATTCACCACTATGATGCCCGGCGTTTTATCGAAGCGACAACCCGGGGACACGCGCGACAGCTGCGGAGCAGCGTCGGCGGTCCGTTGACCCTTTCATCGGAAGCACAGCATGCTTCCGTGAATTTTAAGGGAAGCGTCTTAGTGGGACGCTACGAAACGCCCGCGACCCACGCAAGGAAAAGATGAGGCGATTCGGGCTCGAATGCAGCACGCGGCTCCAGGCGGCCTATCCGTACGACGTCATGTCCCTCGAGACCCCGTAAGCACCCGCGCGACGCATCGCGCACCCTTATTCGATTTTCGCTGGAAAGTCCGGTACGAGCCGGGAGGCGCCGAGCTCCGCGTCAGGGATGAAGAAGCGCATTCGGCCCTCGCGGTCGCACGTCCAGACCTCTTCAGCGCCCTGTTCGAAATAAAGAGCGCGCTTCGTCGTCATCTCTGCCTGCGTGTTGCTCTCCAAGTACACCTCTACGCCAGGAGGACGCTTTGAGCGCTATATCGAGGTTTCGTCTTCTCGTAAGAGGTGGGCGCGGAACGTCGTGAACCACGCCGGTACATTCCTCGCGCACATGAGCGCGGAGCCGAAAGCGTCCGGCTACTCCATCGGCTCGCCTGGTATTTGGGCATCATGCCAGACGTCCACGATCCAGACCGTATCCTCCCTGACCCGATAAAAGAACCGATACGGCGGCACCAATACCTCCCGATATGGAAGGTCGGGAAACTCCGGGATATGACGGCCGGAATGCGGAAACTCGCCTAGCCTTGAGAGAGATTTGTGCGCACGATCGCGCAACGATTGAGCAGCTGACGGATTCTCGCGACGGATGTAGGCCAGCGCCGATAGAAAGTGCCTTTCGGAGCTCGGAGTGAACAGCACCCTCATTCGCCGGATGCGAGGAGCTCGTCCGCTTTGGCAAATACCGTCTCAAGGTCCGAACCCTCGCCCTGTTCGATTTCCAGTTCGCCTCGAGCAAGGGCTCTCAGGATTTCCAACTCATGCTGTGTTCGCTCGTAGTCTTCGGCACTTACCATAACGGCCGAGGCGCGCCCCCGCTGCGTAATAAAGACCGGCTTCCTGGACGATTTGAGTCGCCTTACGACGCCGGCAGCATTCTGGCGAAGCTCGGATATCGGGATGATTTCAGGTACAATACTCATCATTCAACCTATATGGAGTACGTTCAGACGTACGGTCAACAGTACATCCTATAGGGCTGTTCCCGACTGCCTTGTCAGACTGTGTGCCGGCCAACGGCCAAGTTTAGCGGCCATAGCGAGCCGTGCATCTTGTTGTATCCCCAGATTGAGCGGTCCTGCGACGACTCTTCATGGCGGAAGCTGACGTCGTACGCTTGTCGGGGAGGTGCACAGCCTCATCGATCGACAACGTCGTTCGTATTTGAACAGCGACGTTCGGAAGCGGGCAGATCGGTTACGTACGGCGGGGCGCCGCAGGCGAGGCGGTGGATGGCATATCAATTGAATTGGGGCGCAACTTCTGGTTGTTGGGCATCGTCGACTGCGGCTTTACGGGCTGCGCGGCCGAGGCTGGTCCTCTCTCTCATGAGGTGATATGCTGAAGAACTATCTGGTAACGACGTTTCGGAATATGCGCCGGCAGAAGGGGTATGCGTTTATCAATGTGCTGGGGCTGGCGGCCGGGCTCGCGTGCAGCTTTTTCATTCTGCACTGGGTGATGAATGAGCTGAGCTACGATCGCTTCCACGAGGACGGCGATCGATTATTCCGCGTGATGCGGCACGGGTATGTCGAGGAGAATACGTATACGTGGGGGTCGGTGCCGAAGCCGCTGGCGGACGTGCTGGCGAAGGACTATCCGGAGGTCGAGAACGCGATGCTGGTCGACGGATCCTCGGAGAGCCTGATCGCTCGTGAGGGCGAGGTGTTCAAACGGGAGGGGCGCCACGTAGACGCCGCGTTCTTCGAGGCATTCACGTTCCCCCTCGTGCGCGGCGATGCGTCGATCGTGCTCGAGGATCCCCACTCCATCGTGATATCGGAGGCCCTCGCATCGAGCTTGTTCGGACCGGATTGGCGGACGGATGCTTCAGTGATCGGAGCGGTGCTGCACGTCGACTACCGGGCCGATTTTCGGGTCACGGGGGTGTTCGAAAACGTGCCGGCCAACTCGTCCCTGCAGTTCGACTTCGTCCTGCCGATGAGTGAGTACCTGCCTCGGAACGAGTGGGCCGAGAACTGGGGCAATGCCGGATTGCAGCTGTACGTACGCTTGAAGCCGGGTGCCGACTATCAGGTCCTCAACGAGAAGATCAAGGACGTCATCCGGGAGAATAAAGGCTTCGCCGACGCGAC
>CAZXHQ010000109.1:0-9640 GCA_964640145.1 uncultured Rhodothermales bacterium
AGTGGACCGCGGCGCGCGTTAGATCGCCCGCCACGTCGCTGCTTCGCCTGAATCCCGGCGACGTCTTCCTCGTCCTGGCCGATCACGCCGACCGTCACCTCGACCAGATCGAGCGGCAGCGGTGACCCCGCGCTGAGCCGGCTGCATCGACGGGGCCGGCACAACGGGCCGCGCCCGTGGATTCGGAGCCGTGGATTAAAAAAGCCCGAACCGGGATCGGTTCGGGCCCTGGAGCGGAAGACGGGATTCGAACCCGCGACCTTTTGCATGGCAAGCAAATGCTCTACCAGCTGAGCTACTTCCGCTGGATGGCGCAGGCCTAATAGCACGAACCTCGGCGTTCACCCGTCATGGTGTAGATGGCTCGCTTCACGCGGCGCGCCATCTCGAGCAGACGAGCTCACAGCCGGGCCGTTTTCGCTGCGCGAACGTAAAACGAGACCCGTTTCGCCAGGTTCCAGGCGAGCCGGTCTATGCGTCGTCTTCACATCCGGAATCCGATCCCCGCACGCGAGCGGCTTCGAGCCTCCTCGGCCCGATCGAGCGTGATCGCGAACGTCTTTGCAATCTCCGCCGCACCGAGTCCTTCCCAGAAGGCGCAGGCCTGCGCATTGCCGGCGAGCACCCCCGCACGAACCTCGACGGCACCGATCTCGTCACCCCACTTCCGGAGGGCCTCGACGAGCGCTCGTCCGTGTCCGCGTCGTCGATACGCGGGATGGACGAACAGCTCGTCGATATACACGCCCGGGCGCTCCCTGTAGATCGGAGGCGGGCCCCACCGTTCCGCCGTCGCGAAGCCGCACACCGTCTCGTCGTCGACGGCGACGAGGAGTCTGCGGGCCTCAGCCTGCAGCCACTGCGGAAAGTCGTTCTCCCACCGCTCTTCCGCATCGACGGACGGCGCATAGCGATCGTCGATCGCTCCCTGCCCTTCCATGAGCGCGGACCACAGCAGCCGGACGGCATTTCGGTCGGATTTCCTGGCTGGACGCACCATCGTGTCAAACCGCCGCTGCGCCGGCGGCTTCCTCCTGCTTCTTCAGATAGCCCTGCTTGACGAGGAGTTCGGCATTGAGCAGTGCACCCCCCGCCGCACCGCGCACCGTGTTGTGAACGAGGGCAATGAATTTCACGTCGAGCACCGCGCAGGGACGGATGCGACCCACCGAAACGGTCATGCCGCCCCCGAGCTCGGCGTGGCGCCGGGGCTGCGGAAACCGCTCGTCGTCGAACACCTCTATGAATCGATCCGGAGCGGTCGGCAGCCCGTAGTCTGCGATCGGACTGCGGTGGTCGGCGAACGCACGCCTGACGTCGTCAGCTCCTACGTTGTCTCCGAATTTGATCGAGATGGCTTCGAGATGCCCTTCGAGTACCGGAACGCGATGGCACTGCGCGCTGACCCGAATGCCGGCGGGATCGATCCCGCCTTCCGTCAGCCGCCCCAGCAGCTTGCTCGGCTCGATGGCCATCTTGTCTTCCTCGCCTCCGATGTAGGGCACCACGTTTCCCAGCGCGTCGAGGGACGCCACGCCCGGGTAGCCCGCACCGGAGAGCGCCTGCATCGTAACCACCTGGACGGCCTCCACGGAGAAGCGGTCCACGAGCGGCTTCAGCGCGCAGACCAATCCGACCGTGCTGCAATTCGGGTTCGTCACGATGAAGCCGCCGCCGCCCCAATCCTGCCGCTCGACGAGCGCCGTGTGATCCGGGTTTACTTCCGGGATCAGCAGCGGCACGTCGCCGCGCATCCGGTAATTGCGGGCGTTGGATATAACCGGGTAGCCCGCGCGGGCGAAGGCCGCTTCGATCTCGCCGGCGACGGACGCGTCGAGCCCGGAGAAGACGAAGTGGGCCTCGAAGCCGGGCTCCGCGGGGACGACCTCCATCTCGGCGATATCCTTCGGGATGGATGTCGAGCCGATCCAGTTCGCCGCGTTCCTGTAGGCCTTTCCGGCGGAGCGTTCCGACGCCGCGAGAGCCGAAATTTCGAACCACGGGTGCCCCTCGAGCAGCTCGACGAATTTCTGGCCCACCGCTCCGGTGGCGCCGAGGATGCCAACCTTAAATTTCTGCATGACTATAAATCAGGTGCTTCTATCGATTACGACTCTGATGCCGCGGAGCGTCGGCCTGCCGCAGCCCCGCCGACGTCTGCCGCGCGGACGCTCGCCTCAGGCCTACCCATGGCTTTCGGTCACGATCTCCGTCGGACGTTCCGGGCGAGAAAGCTCCGCATCCATCCATGAACGGAGTACCCGTCCGAGCCTGTCGAGTTCGATCAGGAACGCGTCGTGCCCGTACGGCGACGAGATGATCTCCAGCCGCGCATTCGGAATCAGCGTCGCCAGCTCCTGCTGCTCTTCGACCGGGTAGAGCACGTCCGAGTCGATGCCGACGACGAGCGTCGGCTGCTCGATGCCGGCCAAAACGTCTTCGTACGCTCCGCGATCTCTGGCGACGTCGTGCGTGTCCATCTGGCGCGTCAGCTCGACGTAGCAGTTCGCGTCGAAGCGGTTAACGAGCTTTTCTCCCTGGTAGCGGAGGTAGCTCTCGACGGCGAAGAGCTCGTCCGACTCGTCCTGGACGCCCCGCCCGAAGCGATGTTCGAACGACGTGCGCGACCGATATGAGATCATCGCAATCATCCGTGCCGTCGCGAGCCCTTCGCGGGGCGGCTCCGCATAGCGTCCCCCGTTCCACCGCCCATCCGCATAGATCGCCTGGCGCTGGGCCTCGCTGAAGCCGATGCACCACGCGGAATGACGGCCTCCGACGGCTATCGGCACGATGCCGTCCACGAAATCTCCTTCGAAGGCCCACTCGAGCGCCTGCATCCCGCCCATCGAGCCGCCGAGGGCGAAGCAGACCCGTCGCACGCCGATTGCCTCGAGTGCGGCGCGGTGCGCGCGGACGGTGTCACGGATCGTCACGGGCGGAAAATCGGGCCCGTACGGCCGGCCCGTATCCGGATTTTCCGAAACGGGCGAGACCGACCCGTACGGAGAGCCGAGGACGTTGAGGCAGATCACGAAGTAGCGATCGGTGTCCAGCGCCCGGCCCGCACCGACCAGCCCGCTCCACCAGACGTTCGCCTCCGTGTTGCCGGTCAGGGCATGGCAGACGACGATCGCGTTGTCGCCTCGTGCGTCGAGATCGCCCCACGCGTCGTACGCCACCGGGACGTCCACCAGCGTGCGACCCGAGTCGAGCCGCAGCTCCGAGAGCCTGATGCACTCAGCCATTGCTGATTGGAGTGTAATTACGCCGCTACGAGATCGTCGATCGCCGAAAAGGCCTGTTCGAAGTCCTCGATGATGTCATCGATGTGCTCGATGCCCACCGAGACGCGCACCAGATCGGGGGTGACGCCCGCGGCGAGCTGCTCTTCCGCGGCAAGCTGCTGATGCGTCGTCGACGATGGATGGATAATCAAGGTCTTCGCATCTCCGACATTTGCCAGGTGGCTCGCCAGCTTCACGTTGTCGACGAGCGCGCGGCCGGCCTCCACGCCGCCCCGGACGCCGAAGGCGAGCACCGCGCCGAAGCCGTTAGAGAGGTACTTCTTTGCGCGTTCGTGGTAGGGGTGATCTTGGAGGCCCGGATAACTGACCCAGGCGACCTGGTCCTGTTTCTGCAGCCACCTCGCGAGAGCCAGGGCATTTTCGCAGGACCTCTCGACGCGCAGCGACAGCGTCTCGAGCCCCTGCAGCAGCAAGAACGAGCCGAACGGGTTCTGCGCCGGCCCGAGGTCGCGCAGGCCTTCGACGCGGGCGCGTATGATGAAGGCCGCGTTTGCGCCGAGGACGCCGTCCGGCCCGAACGTCTCCCAGAAATTGAGTCCGTGGTAGGAAGGAGATGGCTCCGTGAAGCTCGGAAAGCGACCGTTATCCCATGGAAACGTACCGCCGTCGACGATGACGCCGCCGATGGTCGTTCCGTGACCGCCGATCCACTTCGTGGCGCTCTCCACGATGATGTGCGCCCCGTGCTCGAGAGGTCGGAAGAGATAACCCGCCGCGCCGAACGTGTTGTCGACGATGAGCGGTACGCCGTATGTTTCGGCAATCTTTGCGAGGTGATCGAAGTTGGGAATGTTGAAGCGAGGGTTGCCGATCGATTCAACGTAGACAGCCTTCGTGTCGTCGTCGATGAGCGACTCGATGGAGTCGGCAGCGTCCCCATCGGCGAATTTGACGTCGATGCCGAGCCGGGGGAAGGTGTTCTTGAACTGGTTGTAGGTGCCGCCGTAGAGATAGCTGCTGGAGACGATGTTGTCGCCGGCCTCCGCCAAGGTCGTGATCGCCAGCAACTGCGCCGACTGACCGCTGGCGGTTGCCAGCGCGGCCACGCCACCCTCGAGCGCCGCCATGCGCTGCTCGAAGACGTCGGTCGTCGGATTCATGATGCGCGTGTAGATGTTGCCGAACTCCTTCAGCGCGAACAGATTCGCTCCGTGCTCGGCGTCGTCGAACGTATAGGAGGTGGTGGCATAGATGGGCACCGCTCGAGCATTCGTAGCGGGGTCGGGTTCCTGTCCCGCATGCAGTTGCAAGGTCTCGAAACGGCGCTTGGGGGCTTCTCCGTTGCTGCTCATAGTCCGGCTAGGCTCAGGTTTGCTGTTGGAATGGGCGACCTTCAACAGCTCTCCAGAAAGGGAACGTTCGCCGGCGCCGTATGCAACGGCGGAACGAGAAGTGGCGAGAAGGCACAAAAAAACCTCCTCCGCGCCGACGTGCGGAAGAGGCGGAATCCCTAAGGGACAGGCAATCTCTCCCGCTCATCTTCCCTCGCGCGACTCCTTGTATCGGAGCGAGGCAGGACTTGGCACCTTTCATCGCCCGACGCCGCGCGGGCAGCCTCGAGCGAGGCGGTTGCCAGGGCTTCACAGGGCCTGCACCCTCCACCCTTCTGGATGAGCTACTTGAAACATCGTTTCATTTGGCGGTAAAACAGGGCGTATTCGGGCCATGTTCCGCGCCGGGTTCCGAAAAATAGCCGGCACCCGCTCGGCGGACGACGATCCCCGACGGCGCGTCCGTGCACAGCGCGGCCCCATCTCGGATCGAAAACGCATGAATGCGTGGGATGCAGGGCCTATCTTTTTCGCATAGCACCGTCAACTCATAACGTGCAGCTACCCGTGACGAGCACCTCGGAGACCAGCACCTTCGCTACGGATAACATCTTGGACGGCCGGGCGATAGCCTCCGCCGTGCGGCGCGACGTACGGGCGGGCGTGGAGGCCTGGACCTCGGAGGGCAACCGCCCACCCTTTCTCGCCGTCGTGCTGGTAGGCGACGACCCGGCCTCTGCGTCGTACGTCCGGGGCAAGATGAAAGCGTCGGCCGAGGTGGGCATCGAGGGCACGACGATCCGACGCGGCCGCTCCATCACGGAGGAGGCCCTGCTCCGCATCGTGCAGGAGCTCAACGACGACGACGGCGTCGACGGCATCCTCGTGCAGCTTCCCCTTCCGGAGCAGGTGGACGAGAAGAAGGTCATCCACGCGATCGATCCGAAAAAGGACGTCGACGGGTTTCACCCGGAAAATGTCGGCCGCCTGCTCGTCGGCGACCCCGCCTTCGTCTCGGCGACGCCGGCCGGCATCATGGAGCTTCTGCGAAGAAGCGAGATCGAGACGTCGGGGCGGCACGCCGTAATCCTGGGCCGCTCGAACATCGTCGGAAAACCCGTGGCCGCGCTGCTCATGCAGCGCGGAACCGACGCCACCGTGACGGTCTGCCACAGCCGCACGAAGAACCTCGCCGAGATCACCCGCAACGCCGACATTCTCGTCGCCGCCATCGGCCGGCCCCACTTTGTCACCGCCGACATGGTCAGCGAAGGGGTCGACGTCATCGACGTCGGCATCAACCGCATCGACGACGCCTCCCGCAAGCGAGGGTACCGGCTCGTCGGGGACGTAGATTTCGAGGCCGTGAAGGAGAAGGCCGCCCACATCACCCCCGTGCCGGGAGGAGTAGGCCCGATGACGATCGGCATGCTGCTCCAGAACACGCTCGCCGCCGCCCGCGGCGACTTCCGTTAGATCCCAGAGACGCCTCCCCACCATGCCGATTGACCCTCCGCTCCTCCAGGCACAGCTCGCCGATCCGCAGCAGCTGGATACGCTGGCGGCTGACACGTCGGCGGACACGACCGGCGCCATCGCGACCATCGGGCAAACCGTCGGCGATGCCGGGCGCCTGCTGATCTCGGGGCAATACGAGCTCTTCGTGACCCGGCTCTACGGCGGCCTGGCCGACCTGGTCGTCGGCCTGATACCGAAGGTCCTGCTGGCCCTATTCGTCTTCATCCTCTTTTACACGGCGTACCGGATTCTGAATCAGGTGCTGGCCCGGGTTCTGGACCGGAGCAAGCGGATCGACAGGGGGCTCGAGAACCTGCTCATTAAGACCTACCGCGTCGTCGGCACGCTCTTCATCGGGCTCATGGTGCTCGATCAGCTCGACGTCAACATCGTCACGCTGCTGACCGCCTTCGGCATCGCGGGCATCGCCCTGGGCTTCGCGGCGCGAGATACGCTCGAGAACTACATCTCCGGCATCACCATTCTGCTCGACAGGCCCTTCCGCATCGGCGACAACATCCGCATCGAGGACGTCTACGGCACGGTCGACGAAATCACGCTTCGATCCACCCGCCTGCGCACGCTCAACCACGAGTACATGGTGATGCCGAACACGCACATGATCAACCAGAAGCTCATCAATCACACCATCCTCGGCATCGTACGCGTGGAAGTGCCGTTCGGCATCGCCTACAAGGAATACCCGCAGGCGGCGCGGGACGTCGTGCTGAAGCTCGTCGAGGGCGACGGGCGGCTGCATCCGGACTACAAGCCCTCCGTGGTCGTCACGAAGCTGAACGATTCGAGCGTCGACATGGCGCTGCGCGTCTACCTGACGAACCCGAAGCTGGAGGTACCCGTTAAGCTGGAGTACGTCGAGAAAATCCGAGAGGCGCTGCGGGAGGCCGACATCGAGATTCCCTTCCCGCACCTCCAGCTCTTCGTGGACGAGGCGAAGGCGCTCGAAGACTCGTTTCTGCTGAAAGAAGACTGGCCGGGCGATGTGCCGCGTCCCTCCGCCTGAGCCGTGCCGTCAACCACTTTGCGCATCCTTTTGTAAGTACGGTGACGTCATAGGAGGGTCGACGCGCGTGCGCTGCGAGCGCCTCGTCGGGCCCGTTGCTCCTAAGAAACTACGTGCGCATGTTTCTTCCATCCATAACCCGTAGCGCAGCGCCGGGTCTCTTGCTGCGAAGTGCCCAACCGATGTATTTCGGTCGAACGTTGCAGGTTGGAGGTTGACGGTTCTCCATTTGTACAGGCCGCGCAGAATCGAAAAACCTTCAACCTTCAACCTTCAACCTTCAACTCCTCAAAGATTCCCCGTCGAACCGTCGTGCGCATCGAAGCCTACATTCCCTTGCTCCTGCTCGTGGTGGGGGGCTACGCGGTCCTGACCGGCTTGATGTACATGCTGCAGGAACGGATCCTGTTCCAGCCCACACAGCGTCTTGCGGGCACGCCGTCCGACGTCGGCCTGTCCTACGAAGACGTACGCATCACCACGCCCGACGGAGAGACCCTCCATGGGTGGTGGATCGCCCACGAAGCGGCACGCGCCACGGCGCTCTTCTTCCACGGCAACGCGGGCAACATCGGCGATCGTCTGGATACGATTCGGGTGCTGCACGACCTTCGCCTCAACGTGTTCATCTTCGATTACCGGGGCTACGGCCAGAGCACGGGCTCGCCGACGGAACAGGGGCTCTGCACGGATGCGGAAACCGCATGGCAGTACCTGATCCAGGAGCGCGGTATCGCACCGACCGACATCGTGCTGCACGGCCGCTCGCTCGGAGCGGGCCCGGCCACCTGGCTCGCCGAACGCGTCCTCGAAGGGGCCGTCGTCGTCGAATCAGCCTTTACCTCCGTTCCCGACGCCGGCGCGCACCATTATCCGTACCTCCCGGTGCGGCTCCTCTCCAGGGTGCAATTCGACAATCTGGCGCGCATCGGGAGCTGCCGATCTCCAGTCATGGTGATCCACAGCCCCGAAGATGAAATCATCCCCTTCGCCCAGGGCCGGCGTCTCTTCGAGGCGGCCAGTGAGCCCAAAAGCCTGCTCGAGCTAAGCGGAACCCATAACGAGACGTTCCACCGGTCGCTCGACCGCTATATTTCGGGACTCGACGAGTTCCTCTCCCGGCATCTGGAGGGTCCCGCTACCGGCGAGGCGCCGTAAGGCCCGAACGAGCGGCGAGGAACCGCAAGGCGGGAATTAACGGTTTCTGCAAAATGCGCGCTCTTCTCCAGCAGGAAGCGCTTTCCGGCCTTCCGCATCGCACCGCCGGCGGCGAGCCGTCTTGACAGATGCGCCGTCCGGCGGTATCATGATTCGCATGAGCGCACTGCACGCACGACATAGGCCCTGGCATTCGCCGCGACGTACCTCCGACGTACGTTCTCGACGGATCCGTGCCAGAACCGCGTGGCAGGGCGCTTTCCAACGATTACGCTAGGCGACGGACCATTCCGTGGCCGATGACGCTTGGAGAGGCGCTGTTCCACCCGGATCAGCGCCTTTTTTGTTCTCCGGCATACCGCAACCACCAGCCTACGACACGATGTCCATAGTACTCGCGTTCAGCGGCGGACTCGATACCTCATTCTGCGTTCCCTATCTGGCCGAGACCTTCGACGAGCCGATCTACACGGTCACCGTCAACACGGGCGGACTTACGGATGAGGACGCCGCGGCCGTCGAAGCTCGCGCCCAGGAGCTGGGCGCCGCGAGGCACTTCCTCGTCGACGGCCGCAAGGACCTCTTCGACCATCATCTGAGCTACCTCGTGAAGGGCAACGTGCTGCGCGGGGGCGTCTATCCGCTCTGCGTGGGTCCGGAACGCGTCACGCAGGCGCAGCACGTCGTGGCCGTGGCCGGCAAAGCGGGGGCGCGCGCCGTGGCCCACGGATCGACCGGCGCCGGCAACGACCAGGTCCGATTCGATGTGGCGATCCGCCTGCTCGCCGACGACCTGGACATCATCACTCCCATCCGTACCGGAGGGCTCAGCCGGTCCGATACGACGAGCTACCTTCGAGACCGCGGCTTCGACGTGCCGGAGAAGACGACGACGTATTCGATCAACCGCGGCCTCTGGGGTACGACCATCGGTGGACGGGAAACGCTCGGAACGACCGAACCACTTCCCGACGACGCCTATCCGGATACCGTCTCCCCGTCGCAGGCTCCGGACAAACCACTCGAGATGACGGTGCGGTTCGACGCCGGCATTCCGGTCTCAATCGACGACGAGCCCTTCGAGCCCGTCGAGCTCGTCGAAACGTTGAACACGCGCGGGGCCGCTCACGGCGTCGGCCGAGGCATCCATGTCGGCGATACCATACTGGGCATCAAAGGCCGCGTGGCCTTCGAGGCCCCCGCACCGGCTATTCTCCTTCCGGCTCACCGCGAGCTCGAGAAGATCATCCTCACGCGCTGGCAGCGATTCCAGAAGGATCATCTGGCCGACTTCTACGGCCAGCTCCTTCATGAAGGCCAGTACTTCGATCCGGTCATGCGCGACATCGAGGCCCTCATCG
>CAZXHQ010000110.1:0-6353 GCA_964640145.1 uncultured Rhodothermales bacterium
GCGGTCTGGCCGTCCAGTTAAAGATTTGTATCGGCAACACGGTAAACTGATCCATGACGCTCTCCGGCAGGAAAGCGATGAACGTGAGCGCCCCTATCATGATCAGGGGTGCCGTCTCGCCGATGGCACGGCTTAAGGCCAGGATGATGCCCGTCATGATACTCGGAGCGGAGATGGGGAGCAGGTGGCTCCATACGACCTGCCAGCGCGTTGCTCCCAGGGCGAAGGCGCTCTCCCGCACGCCCGACGGCACCGCCCGCAGCGCCTCCTGAGAGCTGATGATGATGATGGGCAGAATCAGGAGCGCCATCGTAAGTGCGCCCGCCAGCAGGCTGCGTTCGAGCGCGAAGAAACGCACGAAGAGAGCCAGGCCCAGGATGCCGTAGATGACCGACGGTATCCCTGCCAGATTGTTGATGTTGATCTGGATGAGCTTGAGGAACCATCCCTGCGGCGCATATTCTTCCAGGTATACCGCCGAAGCCACGCCGATAGGCACGGCGATCAGCGCCGTTAGAACGATCATCCAGAGCGAACCGATTATGGCCGACTTGATGCCCGCATTCTCGGGGATTCGAGACGGAAAGCTCGTCAGAAAACTCCAGTTCAGCCATTGCCACCCGCTGACGACGACGTCCACGATGAGGGTAATGAGAACGACCAGTCCGAAAATGGTGGCCAGAAAGAAGAGCCCCCCCAGAAGCAGGCCCTTCCAGCGCCGCTGCTCCAGTCGTTCGTTGAACCGCTGCTCGGTCTCCATGGCTAGTAGCGTTCGCGATACTTCTGGATGATCAGGTTGGCTGCGAAGTTCATGCTCAGCGTGATGAGGAAGAGCACCAGTCCGACGGCGAAGAGGCTGTAGAAGACAATCGTGCCCTGGGGGGTGTCGCCCAGACTGACGTTCACGATAAACGCCGTCATCGTCTGTACGGAGTCGGCCGGGTTGATCGTCAGGTTGGGCAGCGCTCCGGCCGCAAGCGTCACGATCATGGTCTCGCCAATGGCCCGGCTGAGCGCGAGAATGAAGCTGGCTATGATGCCGCTGACGGCCCCCGGCACCATCACACGAAGGACCACCTCGATCTTGGTCGCCCCCAGGGCATACGCGCCCTCAGCCAGCGACCGGGGGACGGACCGGATGGCGTCTTCGCTCAGCGAGGCCACCATCGGAATGATCATGATGCCCACCACGATGCCGGCGCTGAGCGCGTTGTAGACGTTCAGCCCCGGGACGATGGGCTGCAGGAGCGGCGTCACGAAGGTAAGCGCAAAGTATCCGTATACGACGGTAGGAATGCCGGCCAGCAGCTCCAGACCGGGCTTCAAGACCTTGCGAACCCCCGAGGGTGCGTATTCCGCGATGAAGATGGCGCTCATAAGGCCGATCGGGAGCGCCACCACCGCCGCGATAACGGTGACGAGCAGGGTTCCGCACAGCAGCGGCCAGATGCCGAAGTGCTGGTCTGCGAACTGCGGCGTCCACCTCGTCTCGGTGAGGAATGTTACGAGAGACACCTCCCCGAAGAAATTCAGGGATTCGAAGAGCAGGACGGCCGCAATGCCCAGCGTGGTCAGCACGCTGATGAGCGCGCAGAAGCCGAGGACGTACTCGATCGCCCGCTCCTTGGGACTGCGATATACGTTGACGGACAGATCTCCCCTCTCGGCATAGCGGTCGCCCGAAGGGCCGGCGGCCGCATGCTGCGTCTGGGCGACATCCATTGCGATCAGTCGATAGCCGGTTCGGAATCAGAGGCCGCGGACCCTGCCGTGTCGGCAGCGGCTCCCGAGGGTGGTTCGCGTCCCATCTCGCGCTCGAGAAGGACCCGCATCGTGACGCCGATCTGGGCCTCGCCCTCGAACATGGATCCCGCGATGCGCCGCTCGAAGCGCTCTCTGGCGAGATCGTACGCCTCGTCGGTCAGGGCGATGTAGCCGACTTCCTCGGCCAGAGTACCCGCATGGTCGAGATAGAACTGCACGAACGCGTTCACGATCTCATCATCGGCGGCCGCGCTGCGGACGTAGATCAGCAGCGGCCGAGAAAGCGGCGCATAGGTGCCGTTTCCGACCGTCTCGGTGGTAGGCTCAATACAGCCCTCCCCATTGTCCGGGTTGCCGTCGTCGATGCCGACGACCTTCAGGCGGGACTCGTTTTCCTCGTAGTACGCGAGGCCGAAGAAGCCCAGCGCGTTCCGGTCGCCTGCGATGCCCTGAACGAGCACGTTGTCGTCTTCGCTGGCCGTGAAGTCCGAGCGGCTGCCCCCGGCCTCGCCGAGGATGGCCTCCGTGAAGTAGTCGTACGTCCCGCTGTCGGTGCCCGGCCCATAGAGGGTAAGCTCCTGATCGGGGAAGTCCGGCCGCACCTGGTTCCAGTTGTCCACCGTGCTCCCGCTCTCCCACACCGACCGGAGCTCCTCCACGGTCAGGCATTCCACGAAATCGTTCTGCGGATTGACGACGACGGCGAGCCCGTCATATGCCACCGGCAGCTCGATGTATTCGATGTCGTTCTGCGCGGCCAGGTCCACCTCGCTGGGCCGGATGGCGCGCGAGGCGTCGTTTACGTCAGTTTCGCCGCGCAAAAACTTGCTGAAGCCCCCGCCGGTGCCGCTCACGCCGACCGTTACCCGAGCGCGCGCATGCGCCGCCATAAACTCTTCGGCGACCGCTTCGGTGATCGGATAGGTCGTGCTGGAACCGTCGACTCTGACCGTGCCGGTGAGCTCGCCCTCTGCAGGTTCACCACCACCACAGGCGCTGAGCGCGACGACTACGGCCAGCAGGAGCGCCGGCCTGGATAGAGATGTGGTATTCATGGATGTCACGGTGTGTGAGATCTGGAAGCGGACTAAAATGATACCTCCACAGTGATTCTTCCCAGGCTCTCCTCGTCGCGGGAGGCCTCCGAGTCGAACAGCCACAGATTCGGGATGATGCGAATGTTGTCGATAGGTGAGTAGGCGACGCCGGCCAGGAGAAACGCCTCGTCGACGTCGGCCCCGTCGAGCCTCTCGCGGGCCACGTCGGTGCGGGCCATGAGCTCCCAGTGCGGGTTGAGCCGGAACGATCCGAACAGGCTGACGCCGACGTGGCGCAAGGCGTCCTCGTCGACGAATTCGAGCACGTACGAGTAAATCTGCGCGCCGATGCTCGCCGCGTCCGTCACGTAGCCGCCGAAGGCCGAGAGGCGCTGCCCAAGACGTCGTTCGTCCCCGTAGCCGGCCCGATCACCGCCCACCGAGAACGTCAGCATCTCCGAGGGATGAAATGAAAGCCGGGCGTAACCTCTCTTGTACACGTCCGTTTCCGGACGTACCGTCGAATTATTGGCCAGCATGAGCGCATACCGGAATGTACCGCCCGATGTGAGCGGTCCGTCAACCCGAATCCCGAAATCGCGGGACGCGGTGATGTCCTGAAAATCCAGGACCGTCTTCTCCAGTGATCGGTATCCGTACACGTCCTCGGCAAGCTCGAACGCCGGCGTAGGCATTACGCCGAGCGTCGTCGAATGAGGTCCGTGATACCTCCACTCCACCCAGAGATCTTTTACAATGGGAACCGGGCCCCTCGGTCCCATGGTCCCGTCGTTGGCTTCGAGCCGCGCACGGGCGCTGAACGCTTCCGACCACGCCGCATCCGCCGTCAAATACAACCTCCTATACGTAAAGCCGTGGAGACCTTCCTGAGATTCATCCGGGGACGACAGCCGGTAATAATAATCAATAAAGGCACGGCCCCCGACGTCGACGACCTGCGCTGCCGCATCGCCCGTCGGGGCAAACAGCAGCAGCACGGCGACGCCCGGCAACGCGCGTTCCAGCGCATCGGTCATTCTGCTCTACTGATAGGTGGCTCTAGCGTACAGCATCGTATATTCGCGGAGAACCTACCGAACGACAAGCCGGCGGATGTTATCACATTGTTAATTTGTTTCCTTTTTACAGCGACGCGTTGCGAATGCGAGTGATACTGAAGAAAAACAAGCACAAATATCTCGAACGTGGATACCCGTGGGTGTTTGCCAACCTCATCGCCGAGGTCGAGGGGGCTCCCGCGCGGGGAGACGTCGTCGAGATCGCCGACTACGGTGGCCGGCAGCTCGGCCGGGGGCTTTATCATGACGACTCTCTGATCGCGGTTCGCTTTCTCACGACCGACCTCGACCGCCCCATCGATGCAGCGTTCTTCCGGGAGCGGCTCGAGCGGGCGCTTGCACTGCGGCGGCAGGCCTACGGCGATGCGACGCACTACCGGCTCGCGTTCAGCGAGAGTGACGGGCTCCCCGGGACCATCGTCGATCGATACGGCGACGTCCTGACCTGGACGACCCTGAGCTATGGAATGGATGCTCGCCGGGATGGGATGCTCGACGTCCTCGAAGACCTCGTCGGGCCCTCCGCCATCGTACGGCGAGACGACGCAGCCCTCCGCGAGAAAGACGGTCTCGAGCAGGCCGTGGGCGTACTTCGCGGGACGTACGACGGGCCGGTGGAGATCGAAGAGGACGGCGTCATCTTTCTCGTCGACGTCCTCCACGGGCCGAAGACGGGCTTCTTCATCGACCAGAGAAGCCACCGCCGCGCCGTGCGGCGCTTCGCCGCCGGGCGCCGGGTCCTCGACGTGTTTTGTGCGGATGGGGGCTTCGGACTCCACGCCGCCGCCGGCGGCGCCGCCCACGTGGACATGCTGGACAGCTCCTCCGCCGCCCTCGAGCGAGCGCGCCGGAATGCCCATCGAAACGGATCGGCCCAGCGCGTCTCATTCATCGAGGCGGATGCGCTCGATCGATTGGGAGAGCTGGCGGAGGACGGCGCGCGGTACGATCTCATTATCCTCGACCCGCCGGGATTCGCGAAAAGCCGGCGCCAGGTCGATCAGGCGATGAAGGCCTACCAGCGCATCAATATCACCGCGATGCAGATGCTCTCTCCCGGCGGCATCCTGGCGACGTCGTCCTGCTCGCAGGCCGTCGACGAGGCCGACTTCGTCAAGACCGTGGACTACAGCGTGCGCCGAACCGGTTCACGAACCCGTACGCTGTATCGCGGCTACCAGCCCGCCGACCATCCCGTACTGGCCACCATGCCGGAAACGCACTACCTCAAGTTCTTCATCCTCCAGAAGCTGTCGGACGAACTGCCGGCCGCATAATCGCCTCAGAGGAGGCGTTCGAGGCGGGCGCCGAAGGCACCGTCGAGCTCGTGGTGCGGGGGAAACGTGGCATAGTAGCCCTCCGGCGTCACGAGCTCCGGCGGCACCTGATCTCGAGCGTCCGCCAGGCGAAACCCGGCGTGACGCTCGAGAAATGCGTCCACGCGCCGTTCGTTCTCCTCCGGTTCGATGGTGCACGTGCCGTAGACCAGTACGCCTCCGGGCCGGACCACCTCGGCGGCCGCATCGAGAATCTCGTCCTGCAGCTTCGTCAGGTCGGCGAGGTCTTGCGGAGTCCGCCGCCAGCGAAGATCGGCCCGCTTTGACAACACCCCCAGGCCCGAACAGGGCGCGTCCACGAGCACACGCACGGCCGCGCCCGTGCCGGCACCGTCGAATGCGCGCGCATCCGATGCGACCGTCTCGACGATGTCGATCCCCTGCGCGTGGGCGCCGCGGCTTACGAGGCGCAGCCGGCCCTCGTGGACGTCCACGGCGACGACCACACCCCGATTGTTCATGCGATGCGCTGCGTGGAGCGATTTGCCGCCCGGAGCGGCACAGAAATCGATGATGCGCTCGCCGGGCTGCGGGTCCAGCAGCGCGACGATCAGCCCGGCGCTCTCGTCCTGCACGGCGCAGAGCCCGTCTCGCAGCCAGCCATGCTCGAGAAGCGGCTGAACGCTCGGCATTCGAATGAAATTGGGCAGATGCCGGCCCGTCTCCCACTCGACCCCCAGTTCGTCGAGCCGGCGCAAAAACGTCGGCACGTCGATCTTCAACGTGTTGATGCGGACGCCATAGACCGGCCGCGCATTGTCCCAGCGCAAGAGCGCCTCCGTATCGGAGCGCCCGTACCGGTCGAGCCATCGTCGCACCATCCACGTCGGATGCGAGTGCGCCACGGCCAGATCGTCCGCCTCATCGCCCGAATCGGGTTCGGGAAGCCGGTCCCTCTCACGAATAATGCTGCGAAGGATGCCGTTCACGAGCCCGGCCGCCCCCGGTCGTATCTGCGCCTTAGCGAGCCTCACGGCCTCGTTCACGGCCGCATATTCGGGCGTATGAAGATGCAGGATATCGTAGAGGCCGATGCGAAGCACGATCTTGAGACGGAGCTCCATCTTCTGGTAGTCGGCACGGTAATAATGAGCGAGAAGATGGTCGAGGCGACGCCGCCAGCGTGTAATTCCGGC
>CAZXHQ010000110.1:6453-9590 GCA_964640145.1 uncultured Rhodothermales bacterium
GGATGGGCGTCCTCGTGATGATCCGGCTCCAGGTGCGCCGTCACGTAGACGTCGTCCTTAAACTGCACGGCGATCCGATCCTCCACCAGGTGAGAGAGGTCGTGTGCCTTCGTAATCGATAGCTCATGCGGAAAAAGAAGGTGATACTCAATCCAGAGCTGGTCGTGCACCCTCCGGTGGCGTACTTGATGGAAGTTCGAGATGATTCCTTCCCTGCGCGCCTCTTCCAGGATCTCCAGGATGCGCGCCGTATAGCCTTCGTCCGCCCGTTCCATCAGGCCGCCGATGGATTGCCGCACCAGCCGCCCGCCCACGTACATGATGTTGACCGCCACGCCGATGGCGACGACCGGATCCAGCCAGGTTACGCCCGTAAGTCGGACGAGCAGGATGCCGATCAGCACGCCGACGCTCGTCCACATGTCCGTCAGCACGTGCTCCCCGTTGGAAACGAGCACGAGATTGTTGTGCTGCTTCCCGGTGCGAATCAGGTAGAGACCCAGCGCCAGGTTCACGACGGCGAGCGTACCGATGATGCCCAGACCGAGGTCGAGCTGCTCGAGTGTGGGGCCGTGAATCAAATCGTCGACGGCCGTGACGATGATCGCCACGGAGGCGATCAGGATAAGCACCCCTTCGAATCCCGACGAAAAATAGGCAATCTTGCCGTGTCCGTATGGATGGCCCGTATCGGGCGGCTGAAAGGAATACCAGAGACTGAACCCGACGAATATCGTCGCCAGAAGGTGCACGACCGACTCCATGGCGTCGGAGAAGATCGCCGTGCTGCCGGTCAAGAAGAACGCCGCCATCTTGCCCGCCAGCATGAGGAAGGCGACGGCGACGCTCACGGCGACAGCAACGCGGCGAGGATCGCCGAGCTGGAGGCCCGCAGAGCCTTTCTGAATCCTGACGCGATCGAACATCTTCACCACGCAATGGCGTTGGACGGTTGCCGGACCCGCTCGAACGAACGAGTCGAAGGCTTGCTCCGTTCGGCCGCCTGCCACCCGCAATCCTCATCCGAAATCAACGAACCTATGGCCCGTCTTGAACACGTCGGCATCGCCGCGGAAGACGTGGAGAACGCCCTCGGCGTACTGTCGGACCTCCTCGGAGATCACGCCTATCGGGCGGAGACGGTCGAAAAAGACGCCGTCCGGACCCATTTTATCTGGGGAGGATCCGCCAAGCTGGAGATCCTGGAAAGCCTGCACGATTCGTCCGCCGTGTCCGCGTTCCTCGATCGGCGGGGCACGGGCGTCCACCACCTGGCCTTCGAAGTCGACGACGTGCGATCCGCGTTCGAGCGTGCCAGGGAGGCAGGCTACGACCCCCTGGATCCCGAACCGAGACCGGGAGCCGACGGCAAACTCATCTTTTTCCTTCATCCGGGACAGACGGCGGGGATCCTCTTCGAATTCTGCCAGACCGTAGAAACCTCGCTTCGTCCACTCGACCGTACGGGCGGATTGAAGCGTGCCGCACGGGCAGCCGGTTCGCCGGCCCGCACGCCGTGCGTCTACATCGCCGGCTCCGACCCAGGCCTCGAGCCCGACTCGCTCGCCGGTCGGATTGCGCCCGGTAGAACCTTTATTACGGCCCAGGCACCGCCGCGCAGCTCCGTCGCCGACGTACTGGATGCGCTCGAGCTCGACCAGGCACACGTCGTCGTCGATGCCGGCGCGGCCGCCTCGCTCGTCCGGGCCATCGAGGACGGCCGCGTGCGATCAGCCGTCCTTCTCGATCCGAACGTGCACGACGTCGAGGGGGAGGGAGCCATCCACAAACGGCTGCTCGCCCTGACGCGAGCCGACGCCGCCGGACTGCAGCGGGCCGCTACCCTGCGCCGCCGCTTTCCGACGCTCGGTCTTGCCGTCGCCTCCGACTCGACCATCCGGACGGCCGTCATCGAGAGCTATCTCGAACGGGACCTGCGTTGAGCAGTCGGCCGAGGATGCTCGATAGCTCGTCGGTGCCGTAGGCCGCCGGAAAGACGGCCACCCCCCGCAACCCGGCGCTCCGAACGAACCGATACTTGGCCGCGAGGCTCTCGGCATCCTCATACCAGCCCTGGCGCCAGCCCGTCGTGTCCTCGTACGTGTAGTAGGGGGATCCGCTCACCGGATCGCGGCGCAGTCCGTACGCTTGCGCCCGTTCCGTCGCCGACGGCGGACCGTTGGGAATCACCGTGGTGTCCACGGCAGCGATCGAAAGGGTGCGCCCTGCTCCGGTCGTCCGGGCGCCGGGCTCCTCGGAAACCGCCGGCCATTCGTACCCGAAGTAGGGGACGCTCATGACGACCTTGCCGCGCGGGACGCCTTCCCCGTCCAGCCTCTCCACGACGGCCTCCCAGTTTCGCCGCCCCCACCCTTCGAGGGCCGCCACCGGACCGGTGCGGTCCTCACGGCGTGAATGAAGGTCGTAACCCTGCACCACGAGGTAGTCCGCCGCCTCGGCGAGCCCTGCCTCATCGTACACGTCGCTCTCGTCGTAGGCGACGACGTATACGGACAGGCGGAGGCCGGGCCGGACGCCGTCGATGCCCGTACGTAAATCGCGCACGAACTGGGTGAAGCCGCTACGCACGTCGTCGGGCACCGGCCGAAAGACCTCGAAGTCGATCTGCAGACCGCCGGCGGCCGGGCTGTCGCGCATCAGCTCGATGAGGCTTTCCTGCAGACGAGCTGTCGCGGTCGGCGAGGCGAAGAGGTGCTCGAAGGCGCTCTGGCTGAAGAGCGTGACGGCGGGGCTCACCCGGACGCCCCGGTCGACGAGCGCTCGCTGCATGTCGAACCACCGGTCCGGCCAGCCGTTGCGCACAGCGATGGCTCCGCTCGAGTCGACCTCGACCGAAAAGAAATAGACCTCGTCGTAGACGTTCGTATCGTACGCTCGCCATGCCCCCCGCGTCCACCACGGGTGATACGCCCCGACGAGGAAGGCACCCTCCGCCGCCGGGGCCGCACGCTCCTCGTGAACGACCTCTTCTGCGGCGCCGCAGGCTGTCATGAACAGCACCATCCCCACGAGCGCGGCGATTCGTGCGGCGGAAAACCTCACGGACAACCTCCCGACCGGTGCGTCGACACGTGCGGTGAATCGTTCCATCGGTCGAACGTTGAAGGTTCTTCCAA
>CAZXHQ010000111.1:0-4797 GCA_964640145.1 uncultured Rhodothermales bacterium
CGGCTCGATCAGCGGCAGGCGCATCGGCACCGGCGGACCGGTTCGCGGCAACGGTGTCGGCGGCAGCGGTAGGAGCCGCAGACGTGTCGACGGCAGCAGCGTCGGCTCGATCAGCGGCAGGCGCATCGGCACCGGCGGACCGGTTCGCGGCAACGGTATCGGCGGCGGGCGGGTCGGCAGCGGTTACGTCCGTGACCGGGGAATCCGGGGCGGTCGTGTCGGCGGCCACCTCTTCACCTCGGCGCTCCTCCGGGCCGCCGTCCCATGCTCCCTCGTCCGCCTCGACGCGTCGGCGAGGCGTGTCTCCATCGCTCGAGCCGGTGGTGTCGCCTTCCGGATCCGCCCAGGTGGCCGTATCGGCCGGGACGTCCGCGTGCGGGCGACGATCCGCCAGGAGACCTGCGCGGTGCAGCACCGAATCCGGCACGGAGAAGGGTAGGGGCGCAAACAGGTCCATCGAATCCGCATCCGCCCATTCCAGATAGATCCGTCCGGCGGCAAGGAGCGCCTTGGGGGCGACGTCCGTGTCGGGATGCCGGGCCGCTACGACGGCCATGCTATCGAGCGCATCACGGTAAAAGCCGTCTCGCCAGCGCTTGAACGCCGCGTCGTATTCGGCCAGTGCGGCTGCCAGGCTGTCGGTGGGGACCGTCCGGGAGATGCCCATCCGCTCGCGCACGCGCCCGGCAAAGTCGGACTCCGGGAAGTCGCGCAGGACCTGTTCGTAGAGGCGGTTCGTCGCGGCGGAGTCCCCGAGCGAGCGGTGCACCTCGGCAAGGGCATAGAAGGCCCGCTGCGCCACTTCTTCACCGGCATCCTCTTCCACGACCGTCCGGTACCACGTCGCGGCGGAATCCGGCCTGTTCATGGAGAGGAAAAGGACGTTGCCGAGCTCGTACCGCGCCAGCGCCCGCTCCGTCATCATGCGAGCGCGGCTGAGCGAGTCCCGCGGCACGTCGGAATAATCCAGCGGCGGCAGCGGCGCGTCGCCGACGCCGGGATCGACCCCACGCATGGCCGCGTCGACGTCCTCATCTCGGTCCTGCGAATCGGCTGAAGCCGCTGCGATCGCCTCGCTCCGGCGCCAGTTCGGTACGAGGGGCCGTTCACCCCACTGGATGATGAAGTTCATGCGGGCTTCCTGCACGCGGATCGGATCGCGGTACGATAGAAAGCCGGCCTGACCCGTGTTCTCGGAGGCAGATGAGCTGGGGGTGCGGCTGGACGACCGGGAGGCGGCGTCCTGGAAGCCCCGCTCGGCCTGCATCTGCGCGGCGCGCCGCTGCTCTTCGGCCAGTTCGGCGGCCCGCTGCCGGCGGATCTCCAGGATGCGCTCCTGAAACGCATCCGCATCGAGCGCCCCCAATTCCAGGAGCGAGTCCATGCGCGCAAGCCGCGATCGCACCTCGGCAAAGCTTCCGAAAACGTCGGCCAGATCTTCCACGTCCGTAATCGCTTCGGGGGCGTATTGCGGCGAATTGCCGGAGGCACTGGAGGGAGCCGTGGAGGTAAGCGACGTTCGCGCCGAATCGAAATGTGCGGCGGCAACCGTATAGTCGTTCAGCGCGTCGCGGTAGAGCTCCCCGAGGGCGTAGTAGAGCCGGCCGCGCAGATCGCCGATCTGCGCCTCCGAATCGTAGAGGAGCTCCCGGTAGAGCGACCGCGCCTCAGCGGGCCGTCCCTGTTCCTGATAGATGCGACCGCGCACGTAGGCCAGCTCGTGCCGGTTCGAATAGTTCTTGTCGTCGCGCTCCATTCGGCGGAGCTCGTTCAGGGCCTCGTCGGCATTCAGGTACAGCCCTTGAACGCGGACGGCGCTCAGGTTAGCAGCGTAGGAGAGCTCATACCGCGGATGGGCTGTTCGAACCCGCCGGTACGACCCGACCGCGTCCTCGTACCGCCCTAGCTTCTCGTAGACCTGACCGAGCAGAAACGCCGCCCTCGCTTCGATTTGGCTGTCCCGCACGCCTTCCAGCCCCGCTTCGAGCTCGAGGGCCGCATCTTCATAGGCTTCCCGGCGCACGTACAGCTCCCCCAGCGCGACGTGAAGCCGGGGGGCCCATCGTTCCGAGACCGTCTCCTGCTCGAGACTGCTGACCAGATGGGCACGCGCATCGTCGTAGTTGCCGGCGGCGATCAGCGTCCGGGCCAGCCAGATGCGCGATTCGTCTTCGAGCCTGGTCTTCAGCTCGATCACTTCCCGAAATTTCTGCTCGGCGCCTACGTAGTTGCCCTGGTAGAAGTAGGACTTGCCGATGAGAAAGAGCGCATCGTCGACCCACTTCGAGCTGGGATGCCGGCGAAGCAGATCCGCGCTCTTATCGATCGCATTCTGGAAGCTGACGTTGCCTCCGGCGCGCGGGCTGCCGAAGACGGAGAGGAAGCGCGTCCGGTCGACGGGTTCGTTCGACGACTCCATCGCTTCAACACCCTGTTCGTACGCATTTTGGGCGTTGTAGAAGGTGTTGTAATAGGCCGTAAAGTCGTCGTAGCGCTGCCCGACAAAGGAGTTGGTTCCGCAGCCCGCCGCCGCCGCGAGCAGCAGCACGGCGAAACTCCCCGTCCCTATCCGAGCTAAAGTCGACATGCGATCGTCAAATGTGCAGTACGTACGAAGGGACCTCCGCTCGTCGAAACGAGGGTGCCCACCCATCCCATTAAGAATCGTATCGATCGGGCATGTACGTCACATTCGATTGAGATAAACGCCGTCGCTCGAGATGCGGAAGCCGGACGACGGAGCCGGGCTCGTCACTCGGCTTGTCGCGCACCTTCAACTGCGCACTTTCTCCGCCGGCCCTATGCAGATCGGTTCGTCAACAGGCTGCTAGATGCGGCTCACGTGCACCATGTTGGTCCGTCCCTTGGCGGGGAGCGGCATGCCGGCCGTGATGACGATCAGGTCGCCGCGATTGACGAGCCCCTTCTCCGTCAGGATTCCGTGAACGAGGTTCACGCCCTCGTCGGTGTCTCGCTGGAAAGGAATCGAAAAAGATTTTGTTCCCCAGAGAAGGCTTAGCTGTCGCATGACGCGTCGGTCGTCGGTGAAGGCGTACAAGGGAGCGGTGGGACGGTGCCGCGCGATGGCGCGGGCTGTGGCGCCCGTGGCCGTGAGACAGGCGATGGCCGCAGCGCCGACCTGCTCTGCGAGGTCGTATGCCGTATAGCTGACGGACTCGGTCACGTCCTCCGAGAGGAAGCGGCGCTGCGTGGGGCTGGAGAGCGGACTCTGGTACTGTCGCCAGTGCTGCTCCGCCTCGAGGATGATTTTCGACATCACTTCGACCACCCGCACGGGGTGCTTGCCCACCGCCGTTTCCCCCGAGAGCATCACCGCGTCGCTGCCGTCGAGCACGGCGTTGGCGACGTCGCTGGCCTCGGCCCGCGTCGGTCGAGGATTGTCGATCATGCTTTCGAGCATCTGCGTGGCCGTGATGACCGGCTTGGCGCCCGCCATGCACTTATGAATGATCGTCTTCTGGGTGCTGGGTACGCGAGAGATCGGCATTTCAATGCCGAGGTCCCCGCGGGCTACCATAATTGCATCGGCTTCCCCGAGAATTTCATCGATCTTCCGGACGGCCTCGGGCTTCTCGATCTTGGCGATGACCATCACGCGCTTTCCCGACGCCCGCACGCGGGCCATCAGATCGGCCACGTCCGATTCGTCGCGCACGAACGATAGGGCGATCAGGTCCACGTCCATCGACAGCCCGAACTCCAGATCGGTGACGTCCTTCTCGGTGAGCGAGGGGCTGGACGTCTTGATGTCGGGCAGGTTGACGCCCTTCCGTGACCGGAGCGGGCCCCCTACCGCCACTTCCGTAATCACGTCGCCGTCGAGGATGTCGACGACTTCCAGCTCGAGCAGCCCGTCGTCGAGCAGAATGCGTCCGCCGATGTCGACGTCCTCCGCCAGCGTGTCGTAGCTGATCTGCACGCGGTCCCGATTGCCGTATTCGAGCGGCCTGGTCGTCAGCGTCAGGCGCTGTCCCTTGTGGATGAGGACCCCGCCGTTCTTGATGGGTCCGATCCGGATTTTCGGCCCCTGCAAATCCTGAAGGATCGGGACGACCCGGCCCTGCTGATCCGCCGCCTCACGAACGTAGCGAATGAGCCGTGCGTGATCGTCGTGGCTGCCGTGAGAGAAGTTCAAGCGCGCCACGTCCATCCCTTCCCGGATCAGGTCGCCGATCGTGTCGGGATCAGAGGAGGAAGGCCCGAGGGTACAGACGATCTTGGTGCGGCGGTTCATGCGCGATGGCCTTGAAATACAGCGTCACGTTGAAAGTACGCCAACGTCCAACACTGATCAAACGGCATCGGGGCGGTGCGTGGGGAGGAAGGCAAGCGAGATGATCCGGCGCGCAAACGCAGGCCCGAAGAGCGGCGCAGACGCGAAAAATGGAGTGAGCCCGACGGAGCGCGTAATGAAATGATCGCTCGGGAATCGGGCTCACCCCGGTGTTTCAGTGAGCGCACGCGTCCCCACCAAGTAGGCGCACGCTCTACGGTCGCTCTTCAGGATCGCGTCGGGGCGATCCGGCGGCCGGACGTTGGATACCGGTCGCCAGCGATGAAGCAACACCGTTTTTCGCGTATCGTAGGATCGCTAACGACCGCCTCATGCTCTATCGGCGAAAGAGGCGTTCGGACGTGGGGAAATCCCCCAGGGCGGATCGGGCATTTCCGGGAATGACCTCACGGTGCTGCGTTCGGGGCTTCCCAGGCGCACGGAGCGTCCATGCCCGCCGGCAACCTCGACGATGAGATCAACGGGGACTCCCCGGGTGCACG
>CAZXHQ010000111.1:4897-9584 GCA_964640145.1 uncultured Rhodothermales bacterium
GGCGGCCGGCATGCGCACTGGACCCGGGCGGTGGCCTTCCCCATGGGCGACGGCGTCTGGAGCTCGTCGTCGGGATTCCTCGCGCGGAGGACCCTCCCCGAGAAGACGGGCCTATTCGCTGCCGCTGAGCTGCACCCATTTCACGGCGTGCTGCATGAGCTCGGAGGCATTCTTCAAATGGAGCTTTTCCTTGATGTTCGCCCGGTACGACTCGATGGTCTTGATGCTCAGACTGAGCAGGCCCGCGATGTCGCGCGTGCCGTAGCCTTGGCCGATGAGCTGAAAAACCTCCAGCTCGCGATCGCTCAGGCGGCTGACGGGCTGGGACTCACTCCCCTCGCCGGTGACGATGCGGAAGAGCATTTTCTTCGCGACCTCGTCGCTGACGAACAGCTCGCCCTTCCGTACGGCGCGCACGGCGGCGATCACCTTGTCGCTCGACTCGAGCTTCATGACGTACGCTCGCGCTCCCGCGCGCAACGCGCGCTCCGCATAGAACTGTTCTTCGTGCATGGAGAGCACGATGATCGGCAGCTCTTCGTACTCGTTCCGAACCTGGCGGATGAGCTCGATCCCGCTCAGCCCCGGAAGCGAGAGATCCAGAATGGCGACGTCGAATTCCTTCGATCGAAGCAGCTCGAGCGCGTCTTGCGCGTTTTCGGCCTCCCCGGTCACCTTGAAATCCTCCTGCCGGCCGAGGAGATCGATCAGACCCTGCCGAACGATAGGGTGATCGTCGACAATAAGAATACGGATCGGTACTGCGGAACGCACGACGCGGAGACGTGAATGGAGATGCCCGGTAAGACGGGCCTAAGCTACACCGAACACCGCGTATCCTCCTCGACATGCCGGTGGAGAGCGCGGGGGACGCGGGCGCGACGGACCGATGCTGCGAAGCCAATCCTTCGGTGGCGCGGCCGAATATAAGACGAAAACGAATTAAATCGCGCGACACGGAGCCGAATGTCGCGAAACGTTACAATCTCGTTTGCTGCAGGAGATGTTCGAAATCGCTTCGGGACCCCGCCTTCTCGAGTGCGGAGGAGATCATCATCAACTCTCCCACGTTCTCGAGCGTGAGCAGGCCGACCAGCCTACCGCCGCGTACGACGGGCACGGTGCTGCATTTAGCCTCGGCCATTCGCCGAAAGGCCTCCTCGAGCATGGCCGTATCCTCTACGGCGAAGCAGTCCGTCTCTAGCACGTCTCCGACCCGCGCATCCCGATCGCGCTCCGCCAGCGCCTTGAGCAGGCGTTTTCGCGTCAGGATCCCCACGATCGACCCGTTGTCGACTACGGGGAAATCCTGCTCGGAGCCGGCCAGCAGCTCCTCTACGGCCCTTCCGAGCGTGTCGTCGGGGCCCAGCTCCACGAACCGCGTGATCATGGCCTGTCGCACCGCGACCCCTTCGGTGACGGCCCGCATCATGGCCTGCTGCGCTTCCTGCTGGGCGCCCACGTAGACGAACAGGGCGATGAAAAGCAGGATCGGATTGAAGCCGATCAGTCCGACGATGCCGAAAAGAATGGCCATGCCCTGCCCGACGTTCGCCGCTATCTGCGTAGCCCGCGCGTAGTTCATGCGCGTGGCGAGCAGCGAGCGCAGCACGCGCCCGCCGTCCATGGGGAAGGCCGGTAGCAGGTTGAATCCGACCAGGATCACGTTGAGCCACAACAGCGTCCCGAGGAAGTTCGCGGTCGGATCGACGAACGCCTCGGGGGACAGGGAGGCATTCGTCACGACGACGACGGCGAGAAGCGCCGCCGCGATCACGACGTTGACGGCAGGGCCGGCGACGGCAATCCAGAACTCCTTCATCGGCTCTTCCGGAATCCGCTGCAGGCGAGCTACCCCGCCGATCGGATAGAGCGTGATGTCTCGAGTGGGGACGTCGAAGCGGCGGGCCGTCAGCGCGTGGCCCAGCTCGTGGAGCACGACGCAGCCGAAGACGGCCAGGATCAGACCGACCCCGACCAGCGCCGCGGCCACGCTGTCCCCCTGCACCATGTAGAAGGCGAAGATGCCCGCGACGAGGAGCAGGAACGTCCAGTGGAGGCGGATCCCAATGCCGGAGACGGACCCGATCTGCAGTGCACTCTTCATGCGTCCGAGCTAGCGTGAACGATGGAATGACGAGGCAGCCACGTCATATCTACCAACCCGGCCAAGGCGCCGTCCGTTTCCGGCAATCCGGTCCATTCCCACGATTGTATCACCTCACTCGCCGACGAGGGGACGCCCGTCTTCGGGCTCGGCTGGGTTTTACGGCCGCATGCGCACGCGATCCGGCTCTACGGCCGAGTGCGCACGCGCTCCAGCTCGTCGTAGACGTTCTCCTCCCAATACGCAGAGCGGACGGCTTCGACGAGCTCCATGCGATACCGGCCGGTGCCGCCCTCGACGGCGAGCAGGAGCCGCCGCTCCCCGACGCCGCGCCAGTACGTTTCGGAGGCGTCCGCTTCTTCGGCAAAGGGAGACGGCACTTCGCCGGCATAGGTCACCGCGATCCGCTCGCCGAGCTCCGTTTCGATCCGCTCTTCGGCCACGAGCTCGGCGGTCGCCGATACGACCTCGCCCGATTCGAGCAGCACGCCGAAGTCGTGTCGGGAGCTCCGGCTGAAATCCATTCCCCGAACGAGCAGCGGGATCAGCGCAGGCGGATACGATCGGCTCGGGTAGTCGTAGGAGGCCCGGCGGTTTCCGTAGTCATCCGACCGCATGAGATATTCCACGGCGCCGTCCGGCGCGAAGGCCTGCTCCCTGTAGAGATTAGAGCACCAGTCAAAACTGGTAAAGGATGATTTCAACGGACGTAGGTCGGCCTGACGGGCGTTCACGACGTGGCTTCGCTTGTATTCGTAGGACCCGCTTTCGAACTCGTAGAAGAGGGCATACTTGAACGCGGAGACGACGTGGTCGGCCTCAGGCGTCGCCTTCGCCTCGGCGGCGGGATCGTAATCGTGCTTCACGAGGTAGGTTCCGACGAGAAACTGCTGCTCCTCCGCTTCCCCGTACTGGTTTCGCGTGCGGTGAACGCGGTAGAAGGCTACCTCCGCCTCGCCGTCGTTCCACATCTCGCCGCTCAGATAGGCCGCGTCCGCGATCGAATCATCGTCGCGACCGGCCGTAGAGCTGTCGCAGCCAGGGAGCACAGCGAGCAGGGCCGCGCAGATAAGCAGATGGGATGCCCGTTTCATAGGCCGGATCCATGTATCGGAAAAAGGAAACGGAAGAGGGCGCCTGCCCGGTGTCACGAACGGCGGTCGGAAAGGATGACCACCGCTACCCGTACACTTCTTGAGGATCGAAGACGCGTTCGCCCTCGACGACGAGCGCACCGTCGTCGAAGCGGCGGTGGAAGCACGATTTAAAGCCCGTGTGGCAGGCCGCGCCGCCGTGCTGCTTTACCTTGAACAGCAGCGCGTCGCCGTCACAGTCGATGCGGATCTCCTGAACCTCCTGGATGTTGCCGCTGCTCTGCCCCTTCACCCAGACCTCCTGCCGCGAGCGGCTCCAGTAGGTCATGACGTTCGTCTCGAGGGTACGACGGAGCGTGTCTTCGTTCATGTAGGCCAGCATGAGCACCTCTCCGGTCTCAGCATCCTGGGCCAGCGCCGTGACCAGGCCCTTCGCATCATACTTGACGTTATCGAGTAGCTCGTTCATAGCTTTCATCGGTTCGAGCGCAGTGCCGTGACGAAATCTTAACGCATGCCGCGGCGAACGGTTTGGAGCGGATCTTATTTCCTGTTTGCCGGAAGGGTTGTGCGCTCTCCTCCCGGCTAGCCAGACCGCTCCTACGAAGAAACCGCCTGCCGCCTGGCTGCCGGCGGCATGTGAGTACATCGCTTCGCCCATACGCTAACCAATGCGTGCCGTATCCACGAAATGATGTGCAACAGGCACGGCGTTTGCCACCTCCACGTGTCGCCGGACCATGCGACCGATGCTCCGTGGAGCGGCATTCTGAAGTTCCGATAAGTGCTCTACGAGCCATGCCTCTGCTGCGGATCCTCCTTCTTGCCGTCGTTCTTTCGCCGGCCGTACGGGCGGCGGCCGCGATCGACCTCCCCGTGGTTGACTCCTCCGGCGTGGCGGCTGAGATCGGGCGGCTCTCGCCGATGGCCGCCGACGACGTCTTGTGGCTTGCGCGGTGCATCTATTCGGAGAGCGACCGTCCCCACGAGCAGCGGCTCGTGGCCTGGGTCGTTCGCAACCGGGTCGAAACCCGCTACCGCGGACGCACCTACCGGGAGGTCGTCCTGGAAGCGAAGCAGTTCAGCGCCTTCAATGAGCCGACGCCGCGGCGGGAGCGGATTCTGAACCTGACCGCCTCCTCTCCCTACAGGCCGTGGCAGACGGCCCTCGAGATCGCCTTCGACGTCTACCAGGCGCCGGCCTCGGAGCGCCCGTTTTCAGCGACGGTCCGCCACTTCTACAGCCCCATCTCCATGGAAGGCCATCTCGAGCCGCACTGGGCCAGCAGCGGCACCCGGATATCGTCCGCCAGCCTCGGCGTCGATCCCTTCCGCTTCCGGTTCTTCAGCAACGTGGACGAGGGGGCTGAACCGAACGTCTCGGACGACGTCCGCACCGTCGAAAAGCGAGGCGGCTTTCTCTATCCCGTGCGCCGTAATAGCGGCCGCGTCGCGCGCCCCGTCCGCCCCTCCGTACAGCGCAGGC